>NZ_JBXDLD010000058.1:0-17966 GCF_056820425.1 Priestia sp. KCTC 13724
TGACTCACCTAGAAAAGTTATTGATCGATTGTGCATTCGATTGTAAAAGATAAATTCAACTTATATAGTTTCATATTTTTTTAAAATTTTCATATTGTACTTTATCATACCAAATTAACAGGAAAATTCAAGAAATCCGGTCTCATCATACACAAAAAAAGAGCTGGGACATAACCAAATGGTCCTTTTAACTTGTTTCCGGAATGAACAAAAAGATATCCGATCTATCAAAAGTCGTTAACTTCTAATAGTTCGGATATCTCGTTAGCTAAAATATTTATACCCCAGCATAAAATTTATATAGAGGTTATGAAAAATCTTTATTATATTCCATATAAACCACTTGCGTAACCAGAAAATCTTCTACGCCGTGCTTACCATCCGCTCCTCCTAATCCAGATTGTCTCATACCAGCATGATAACCTTGCATGGCTTCAAAATTTTCTCTATTTACAAATGTCTCACCAAACTTTAATTCGTTTGCTGCTTTCATTGCCTCATGAATATTATCTGTATAGATTGATGAAGAAAGACCATATTTAGAGTCGTTCCCAAGCTCTATGGCTTTATCTAGGTCGTTATAAGTCATAATTGGCAGAACTGGCCCAAACACTTCTTCCTGCATGATTTCCATATCCTGCGTCACGTTCAATAAAACGGTAGGTTCGTAAAAATAACCTTTTTCTTTCTCTAAACGTTTGCCACCTGCTTGAATTTCCGCACCTTGCTTTACTGCATTTTCCACCATCTTTTCTACTGTTTCAAGGCGCTCTTTACTAACAAGCGGTCCCATTTCAACATTTTCATCTGTTAAAGGATTTCCAATTTTCACATTGGACATTTCCTGCGTCATCTTTTTAATAAATTCCTTCGCAACGTCTTCATGAACATAGACACGTTCAGCATTTGTACAAGCTTGACCTGCGTTTGTAAGACGAGATGTTTTAATGTTTTTAACCGCAACGTCTAGATTTGCATGCTTTGTTACTATGGCTGGCGCTTTCCCACCGAGCTCTAGGTTGACTTTGGTAATGTTTTTCGCTGCTGCTTCCATCACTTTTGTACCCGCCGGAACACTTCCAGTCATTGTGACAATGCCTACTTTCGGATTACTGGCCATCGCTGTACCAATTGTAGATCCTGTTCCTGTAATAAAATTATAAACTCCTGCGGGGAGCTCTTTCATGTGTGCAATAATTTTTGTAAATTCAGCAGCTGTGTTTGGTGTTTGTTGACTTGGTTTTAAAACGATGCTACAGCCGGTAATCAATGCTGTCGCTACTTTTCGCGCTAGAATAAACATCGGAAAATTCCACGGCACTATTCCTGCTACAACACCAATCGGACGTTTGTACAAAAAGATGTTTTCATTGCGTTGATCACTTGGAATAATTTCACCTTCAATGCGACGAGCCCATTCTGACATGTAGTAAAAGTACTCAATAGCAGTATCAATTTCTCCTTCAGCTTGATCTTTACTTTTCCCTTGTTCTTCCATAAGCAGCTCCACAAAACGTTCACGCTTTTCTTTTATTTGATTTCCAAGCTTTCGAACCACTTTCCCTCTCTCTGCAGAAGGAACCTTCTCCCACTTTTTTTGTGCTTCGTATGCCGCATCGATTGCTTTATTTGCATCTTCTTCTGTACCCTTATAAATTTTCGAAATAACTTCTTCTGTAGAAGGGTTTACTACTTCAATCAATTCACTCGATGTTGAGTCTGTATACTGTCCGTTAATATACAATTTATGCGTCATCATTTCAGGCCCACTCCTCGTTATTCATTAAATAGTTAGTATGTTCTTATTGTGTATCTTCCACTCTTTCTGAATTTTAAACATAAAAAAGCAGGGAAGGTATTAAACCTATCCCTGCGTTGTTAATGGATTCATAAATTGCTTTGTTTTTAAATTCGTTATTTTATAAGGTTCAGTAGGTGCGTGAACAAAGTGACTTTCAGGCGGTTCGACCTTTTCCTCTACCCATTGAATAAGCAGCTCGAACGCCTGATATACGTATGGAAGCATGGGTTGAAGCTTACGATTGGGATCCACATGCTCATTCCAAACAAGCCCATCAATATGATTTCCATTTTCAATTACGTAATGACGGTGCCATTTAGCTTTACCTGTTTTTTTTACTAGCTGTTCATAAGGATAAGCATGTACGCGCGGGAAAATAAGGGTATCATATGCTGCCGTTACGCTAATTAAAGGCGCGGTAAGGTCTCCTGTGTTCTCAATTTCTTTCACTTTTTCTTTAACCTTCTTTGGGCGCTTTGCATAACTATACTGTTCAAAGATATCATCACGGGAACGGTCGCGGATACCTTGCTCATTCAAAGCTAAATATTCAGGCCACTGCATTCTTTTAGGCGCATGAGAATCAAAATGATCTCGGTAAATATTAAGCGTTAAAAACCAATAATATTGATCGTGGTAAGGCCACAAAAATTCGGTTCCTTTAGGTAATCCAGCTTCATATAAAGAATTGACTGCTGCCAAGTTCCCACCATATAGAGCAGCCTTTGCTGACTGAACAACAGTTGTAAGAGATGTAATCAAGTTAGGCTCTTCTGCTCTCCAGAGTACACCTTCCCACTCTACAGCTCCGTTAAAAAGCTTAGGCTCACCGTTTTTCCCGTCGTTTTCTATCGCATACCGAATAACGTAGCCACCATTTGAAATGCCAAGACCATATGTCGGAATCTCAGATGCTACTTGATCCGTCTTACGGTGCGTAAATAAGTATTCTTGAGCATAGCGTACCGTCGCACGAAATTGCCTATTCCATTTAGCAATAGAGGCACATTCTACTGATAGGGCATTTTTTGCTTTTGCAAACGGATCACCTTCTTGCTCCTCTCCAGGTGTCCCTTTATCAGAAGCTACAAACGCATATCCTTTAGCTAGTACGTAGTCACTAAACAATAAATCGGTTGACGTTTCGCCTCGCGTAGCCGGAATACCAGCAGCCACTAGCTTTCCATTCCAATTATCAGGAATTCGCAGAACGATATTCCCATCTTCTACTCTATCTTTGACCTGAACTCCCGTAATCCCTTGAGGTTGATACATATGATACCATCCTGTTTTTTCTTGTTCGCTCCCCCAGGAAACAGGTGCTAAACCGCTATTTCCATCAACGGTTGCCGCTGCAAGCTGAGCGGGGTTTTTCGTTGTCAACCAGTTGTCATTTTTTCCATCAAATACTTGGACATTCACACTATCAATCTCCCGTCATATTTATATGTTATGGATGATTATCTAGGTGAAAACACTATAGTTAAATTTTACCTCTTCCATCATAAAAAGTATAGGTAAAGATTATAGAGGTGGGATAAAGATGATAAACGCTTGGGGACTAAGACTTACTTTTATAAACCCTGCTGCTCAGTCGTATGAAACATGGATAGTATCTGAGTTTGACCTTATTAAAGAACAAAACGTTATATCATACAAAAATCAATGTGCTTCTATACTCGGCTCGTTCACTGTTCCTTCCAATGAGATAACGCCGCTAAAAACTGCAATTGAAGTTGACTTACTAAAAATATTTGATTGCTATTATAGTAGCTTACCCGCTAAAGAAACCTTTCTTGATACACCTATTTATATTAACGTTTTAACAAAAAATTCAGCTTATAGTACATGGAAGTACTTTAAAACACCTCGATATTACTTAGAAAAACTTCACCAGTACACCAACCATCCCGTTTACTAATTGATAAACAATCATTTAATTTATACTAATTGAAAGCGAGTGAAATGGATGTATTATTACCATTGGAGCTACCCAGACTATACTCCAAACTATCATACAATGCCTCAATACACCTACGCTGTACCAACAATCAATACGTCTTACGAAGAACCATATCGATATGACGAGAGTCAGTATGCATACTTGCCTCATCAAGCTGAATTCATACGCGCTACTAAAGACGTAGACCGCGTGATGAAAATCTTAAAAAGGCAATACCGAAGTATCTATCGTGAAGCACAGCGTGGAGGCATGGACGATAAACTAACAGAATATTTGTTTCGTTCAATTGTAAGATTTGTAGATGATAACTATAGTAGCTTTACAGGAACGATTAATCAAAAAGTTGAAAAAGCGTACCGACAGCTTCAACGAAAAGAGCCGTGGATTTTTGAGCTTATGACGTTATACAGCGTGTCCCCTGCTTCACAAGCTCGCATCACCACAACTGTTTTAACCGTCGCTTTCGAGCATCTCCGCAAGAATCCTGGACCTGGGGCACCTAACCCACGCTAAAAAAGAGGACTACAGTGTAGTCCTCTTTTTAAACGTTATGGCAGTACAGTAGCTCCCATTAAGTAATGATCTACTTGTTTTGCTACTTCGCGCCCTTCATGAATAGCCCATACAATCAGGCTCTGACCACGACGTGCGTCTCCAGCAGCAAATACCCCTTCAACATTTGTTGTATATTTACCGTACGCTGCAGCCACTTTGTTATTTTTCGTTTCAACACCTAACTGCTCAAGCACAGGTTGCTCAGGTCCCTCAAAGCCAATTGCGATAAAGACAAGCTGAGCTGGCCAAACTTTTTCTGTTCCTGGAATTTCGTTAAATGTATAACGACCGCTTTCATCAACAAGCTTCTCCATTTGAATTGTATGAAGCTCCTTTAAGTTGCCATTTTCATCAGCCACGATTTTTTTTGTTTGAATTGAATACTCTCTCGGATCATCTCCGAACTTTGCTTGAGCTTCTTCATATGCATATTCAAGGTTAAATACTTGAGGGTACTCTGGCCACATGTTATCAGATGTACGTTCTGTTGGAAGCTGAGGATGCTTACCAAATTGAACGACGCTACGACACCCCTGACGTAGTGCTGTTGCTACACAGTCTGCTCCTGTGTCCCCTCCTCCAATAACAATTACATCTTTACCTTTAGCATCAATGTACTGACCGTCTTTGAAATTGGAATCTAACATACTTTTTGTTGTCGTTGTTAAATAGTTCATCGCAAAATGAATGCCTTTTGCTTCTCTACCCTCAATGACTAAATTACGCTGCTTTTGAGCACCTGTACAAAGGATAACCGCATCGTATTGCTCTTGAAGTTCCTCGCGCGTCACATCTTTACCAACTTCTGTATTTGTGACAAAATCAATACCTTCTTGCGTTAGTAAGCGAATTCTTCTTGCGACTACCTCTTTATCAAGCTTCATATTCGGAATACCATAAGTTAACAAACCGCCAGGACGATCTGCACGTTCATATACAGTGACTGAGTGTCCAGCTTGGTTTAACTGATCTGCACTCGCTAAACCTGCTGGCCCTGAACCGATAATTGCTATCTTTTTACCTGTGCGCTTCTCTGGGATACGTGGTGTAATCCAACCGTTTTCAAACCCTTTATCAATAATTGCTCGTTCAATATTTTTAATTGAAACCGCAGGATCTGAAATAGCTAATGTACAAGACCCTTCACAAGGCGCTGGACAAACGCGCCCTGTGAATTCAGGAAAGTTATTTGTTTTCATTAAACGATCAAGCGCTTCTTTCCACTGACCTCTATATACTAAATCGTTCCATTCTGGAATCAAATTATAAATTGGACAGCCCGATGTAAAAGCGTTAATATCCATCCCCATATGACAAAATGGAGTTGCACAATCCATACATCGTGCTCCTTGTCGACTCAGTGCTTCATCAGATAAAGGAGCAGCATATTCGTTCCAGTCACTTAAACGTTTTAAAGGATCTCTTTCTTTGCCTTTTTCACGTTTAATTTCCATAAATCCTGTTGGTTTTCCCATTTTACTCTCCCCTTTCTTACTGAGCTACCGCTTCTTGTTGTTTTGAAATTGACTTTTTTTCTTGCTGTGCATTTTCTTCAAACGCGCTCATGATTGCTTCCTCTTCAGAAAGCCCCGCTTCTTTTTGTTCTTCAATTCGAGTAATCATACGCTTATAGTCATTTGGAATAACTTTTACAAACTTACTGCTCATTTGTGACCAGTTTTCTAAAATAAACGCTGCTTTTTGGCTATCTGTATATTCAAGGTGACGCTCAATCATCGCTTTTACTTCGTCAGCTTCTTGAGCTTCTAAACCTTCAAAACCAATCATTTCTTGGTTACATAGTTTCTTAAATTCTGCTTTATCATCTGCTAGTACGTATGCAATACCACCTGACATACCTGCACCGAAGTTTTTACCAACAGTTCCCAGAACAACAACTCGACCGCCTGTCATATACTCACAGCCGTGATCACCGATACCTTCTACCACAACATGCGCACCGCTGTTACGAACTGCAAATCGCTCACCTGCTCTGCCACTTACATACGCTTCACCACTTGTCGCACCGATAAACGCAACATTTCCAACAATAACATTATCACCTGAAACGATAGTGGATTGCTTTGGCGCAGATACTGTAATCTTTCCACCTGACAAGCCTTTACCGATATAATCGTTGGCATCTCCTGTTAAATGAAGCGTCATACCAGTTGGAATAAATGCTCCAAAACTTTGACCAGCTGAACCTGAGAAGCGAAGCGTAATCGTATCCTCAGCCAATCCTTTCTCACCATAACGCTTGGTGATTTCACTACCAACAACGGTACCTACCACTCGGTTTGTATTGTGAATATCTAACGAAAGATCCACTTGATATTGCTCTTCAATCGCTTGCTGTACAGCAGGTAAGATTTTTTGCACATCTAGAGACTGGTCAATTTTATGATTTTGCGGCGTCTTAAACGTACGAACACCCTCTACCTGATGTAAAAGTGTTGTCAAATCTAAATGCTGCGCTTTCCAATGTGACTGTGCACGTTCACTAACATGCAGCACATCTGTACGTCCAACCATCTCTTCTACCGTTCTGAATCCTAACTCTGCCATAATTTCACGAACTTCTTGTGCAACAAAGCGCATATAGTTTACGATATGATCTGGCTCACCTAAGAACTTTTTACGAAGCTCTGGATTTTGTGTTGCTACGCCAACAGGACATGTATCTAAATGACAAGCACGCATCATGATGCAACCTAATACAATTAGCGGAGCCGTAGCAAATCCGTACTCTTCTGCACCTAAAAGTGCTGCCATAACAACATCTTTTCCTGTCATTAGCTTTCCGTCTGTTTCTAGCACTACTTTCTCGCGAAGACCGTTTAACATTAACGTTTGGTGAGCTTCTGCTAAACCTAGCTCCCAAGGTAGGCCCGTATGTTTAATACTCGTTTTTGGTGACGCACCTGTTCCACCGTCGTATCCACTAATAACAATTACATCTGCCACACCTTTTGCAACACCAGCTGCAATCGTCCCAACACCTGCTTTTGATACAAGCTTAACGCTAATACGAGCGTTACGGTTGGCATTTTTCAAGTCATGAATAAGCTGAGCTAAATCTTCAATTGAATAAATATCATGATGTGGCGGAGGAGAGATTAAGCCTACTCCCGGAGTAGATCCACGTACATCTGCAACCCATGGATATACTTTGTTCCCAGGCAGCTGTCCACCTTCTCCTGGCTTAGCGCCTTGAGCCATTTTAATTTGCAACTCATCAGCATTCACTAAATAGTGACTTTTCACACCAAATCGCCCTGATGCAATTTGTTTAATGGCACTGCGACGGTTATCACCGTTTTCATCAAGCTCATAACGTCTTGGATTTTCTCCACCTTCACCACTATTGCTTCTAGCACCTAATTTATTCATCGCAATTGCTAATGCTTCGTGTGCTTCTTCACTCAAAGAACCAAACGACATAGCACCTGATTTAAATCGCTTGACAATAGAATCCACAGATTCTACTTCATCGATTGAAAGAGCTGGGCGTTCTTGTTTAAAGGCAAAAAGGTTACGTAAGAACCCGATGCGTTCTTCGTTTGCAGCTTCTGAAAACTGCTTAAATAAATCATAGTCACCTTTTCGACAAGCCCATTGTAAGGTATGAATCGTTTTCGGGTTAAACGCATGATGCTCACCTGTTTTTCGCCATTGGAAGTCACTTCCTGACTCTAAAGTCTGTTCGTACGCTTCAGCATAAGCTGCTTCGTGTCGTGTGCGCGCTTCTTTTCCAATGACATCTAAGCCAATTCCTCCTAACTGAGATGCTGTACCTGTAAAGTAAGCTGCAATAACTTCTTCACCGATTCCAACTGCTTCAAAAATTTGAGCTCCTCGGTAACTTTGCACAGTAGAAATCCCCATTTTAGACATTACTTTTACAACGCCTTCGGTAACTGCTTTTACATATTTCGCTACCGCTACTTGATAAGAAGTTTTTAAATTGCCAGCTGCAATTTCATAATCATACGTTGCAAACGCTAAATAAGGATTAATTGCATCTGCTCCATAACCAATTAAAGCTGCAAAATGATGAACTTCACGAACTTCTCCAGATTCAATAACTAAGCTGACTTTTGTACGACTACCACGACGAATTAAATGCTGGTGAAGAGCACTTGCAACTAATAAAATTGGCATTGGTGCACGGTTTGCATTAATCTCTCGATCACTTAAGATTAAAATACTAGCACCCTCTACGATTGCTTTTTCTGCATCGTTAAATAAATCTTCTAAAGATGCTTTCAAATCATCCTTAAATACCGTTGAAAGAACAGCACTCTTGAAACCTTTAATGCTATCTTCTTTTAATGTTTGAAGCTGTCCATTCGTTAACACTGGTGTTTCTAGCTGGATGCGACGACTATTTTCTTTTGTTGGGTGTAGCAAATTGCCCTCTGCACCTAGCAGCGTCATTGTTGACGTCACCAGCTGCTCACGAATTGCATCAATCGGTGGGTTCGTTACTTGTGCAAACAACTGTTTAAAATAGTTGAATAAGGACTGAGGACGATCTGAAAGAACTGCAAGTGGCGTATCATTCCCCATTGAACCTAACGGATCTTTTCCTTCGTTCACAACCGGCAGTAAATATTTATGAATATCTTCATACGTATAGCCAAACGCTTTTTGACGAACAACTAAGTCATCAAAAGATTCTGGCTTTTCATCAGCTGAAGCAGCTAACTTTACCATCTGCTCATCTAACCACTGCTGATACGGTTCCGCTTGCGCCATTTCAGCTTTAATTTCTTCATCTGAAATGATGCGTCCTTCTTCTAAATCAATTAACAACATTTTCCCTGGGCTTAAACGCTCTTTATAAAGAACATTGTCCTCTTCTACTGGAATAACCCCTACTTCAGAAGAAAGGATAATATAGTCATCTTTTGTCACATAATAACGCGCTGGACGCAACCCATTTCTATCTAAAATTGCACCAATTTGTTTTCCATCAGTGAATGAAATAGCAGTCGGTCCATCCCACGGCTCCATAAGAGCACTATGGTATTCATAAAATGCGCGCTTCTCATCAGACATATGAGGATTTTCAGTCCAAGGTTCTGGAATCATCATCATTGCAGCATGCGCTGGCTTTCTACCTGCTAACACAAAGAATTCAAGCGCATTATCTAGAATGGACGAATCGCTACCTTCACTATCTAAAATTGGCAGTATTTTATGAAGATCTGAACCAAAAGCTTCTGATACGAACTGCTGCTCACGTGCTTTCATCCAATTTTGATTTCCACGAAGCGTATTAATTTCTCCATTGTGAATTAAATAACGGTTTGGATGCGCGCGCTCCCAGCTTGGAAACGTATTTGTACTAAAGCGTGAGTGTACTAAAGCAAAAGGAGATGTAAAGTTTTCATCTTGTAGGTCAAGATAAAATGCATCTACTTGCTCTGGTGTTAATAAACCTTTATAAACAATCGTTCTGCTAGATAAGCTTGAGAAGTAAACGCGATTTTTACGCTCTGCTGCCCAATATTCAGCTTGTTTACGAATAATATATAGTTTGCGTTCAAACGCTAAATCATCTGTAATACTTTCATCTGCACCAATAAATACTTGGCGCACGTGCGGACAGCTTTCCTTTGCTACTTTTCCGATTTTTCCGACATTTGTTGGTACAGTTCTCCAGCCTACAAGCGTTTGTCCTTCTTGTTCAATTAAAGCATTGATATACCCTTCGATTTCTTTTTGTTCTTGCTCATTATTTGAGAAAAAGATCATACCTACACCGTAGCGACCTTTTTGAGGTAATGAAAAATCAGTACATGCTTTTGTGAAAAAGTCATGTGGAATTTGAACCATTAGTCCCGCTCCATCACCCGTTAGCGGATCACTTCCTTGACCACCGCGATGATCGAGTTGACAAAGCATATTTAGTCCTTTTTTTACGATGTCGTGCGATGCCACTCCTTTTAAGTGTGCATATAATCCGATTCCGCATGCATCGTGCTCAAACTCAGGACGGTAGAGACCTTGAGCTTTCGGCATTTGATTGTATGTCATATTTTTCTCCCCCGTTCGTTTTCTTTATCTATTTATTAAGACCACTTGTTTATATTTTAAGTTTTCAAATTAATATAAACAATATATAATTTAGATGAAACCAATCTCATTTTGATATATAGAAAAGGAGTAAGCCGATGGAACTTAGACAATTACGCTATTTTATGGAAGTTGCCAGACGTGAGCACGTATCTGAAGCAGCTGAACATTTGCATGTTGCGCAGTCTGCTATCAGTCGACAAATTGCCAACTTAGAAGATGAACTGGGCGTGGAGTTATTTCAAAGAGAAGGAAGAAATGTAAAGTTAACGTCGATTGGAAAGCTGTTTCTAGAACATACAGAAACGGCCATGAAAGCAATTGATTACGCAAAGGAACAAGTGGATGAATATTTAGATCCTGAGCGAGGAACGATTAAAATTGGATTTCCTACCAGTCTATCAAGTCATCTATTGCCTACGATTATATCTGCGTTTAAAGAGAATTACCCAAACGTCGCTTTTCATTTAAGACAAGGGTCTTATAAATTTCTAATTGAATCCGTTAAGAAGCGGGATATTAATATTGCGTTTTTAGGCCCTGTACCAGTAGACGATGAAGATATTGAAGGGCACATTTTATTTACAGAAAAGATACTGGCACTTGTTCCTTCAAGTCATCCTTTAGCAACACAGGAAAATTTACGCCTCCGCGATTTACGTAACGAAGATTTCGTTTTATTCCCAAATGGATTTGTGCTTCGTAAGATTGCCGTAGATGCTTGTAAGCAAGCTGGGTTTATGCCAAATATCTCATCTGAAGGTGAAGATTTAGACGCAATTAAAGGGCTAGTCTCTGCAGGTATGGGAATTACACTTTTACCTGAAAGCACCGTTTCTGAAACAACGCCCAGGTTTACAACAAAGATTCCTATTCACACACCTGAAGTAAAACGAACAGTCGGAATGATTATTCCAAGAAACCGAAATTTAGCACCTTCTGATCAAATTTTTTATGAGTTTGTTAAATCCTTTTTCGCTATGTTAGAACAGTATAAATGAAGAAACTCTTCATTTATACTGTTCTATTTTATATATGCTTAAAAAATATTAAGGAGTTCGTTTACCATTAAGACAATAAACAATAAAATACAGACAGCTAGCATGATGTTATTCCATAATGGATTACGATACTGTTTTTCTACTCGCTTTGAATTTAAAAGCCAAAGTAGCGACAGGGCTAAAAATGGCATAAATAACGCTCCTAGCGCCCCGTATGCCATAATAAGGCCAACAGGCTTTCCAATAAACAATAAAAGCATGGAAGGAAATGTTAACCAGATTAAATACGCACGGTATGGTTTGGTTTTCTCCACGACGACCCCTGGATTTTTCGCCTCTTTTTTCATAATGCGAACAAAATCAGCAAATAGATATGGTACACCGTTCCATACCCCTAACAATGACGTAAAGGAAGCTGCCCAAAAACCGATTAAAAACAGCCAGCGCATCGGTTCATTAAAGCGCTCGCCTAGCATACTCGATAACTGAATAAGACCTTGTTCACCACTCAACGTTATGCCTGTCCCAAATAAAAACTCCGCTCCTACTACGAGAAGAGACAGCGTAAAGATAGCGGTTACAATATAAGCAACAGCTGAATCAAGGCGCATAATTGAAATCCACGAACGATGGTTCCAGCCTTTTTCACGAATCCAGTATCCGTAAGAAGCCATTGTAATAGAACCACCTACTCCTCCAATTAAAGCTAGAGCGTTCATCAGCGATCCTTCAGGTACTTTTGGTACCATGCCTCCAGCAAGTGCTGTTAAATTTGGAGATAGTAATATGGCAGTGCCTACAACCGTAACAAACATGATGCCAACAAAAACAGTCATTAGCTTTTCAACCAATGCATATCTCCCATTCCAAACTAATAAAAAACCAATAAGTGCATGAATAATAGCCCAAGCCCAAAGCGGGAGCTGAGGAAATAACGCATGCATGGCTAAGGCACATGATGATGAAACAGCAGCTCCAAATACAAACCCCCAAATGACTGAATACACTCCAAAATAGCTGGTAGCCCATTTCCCCATTGAATTCCAGCCTTCTAAAATAGTTTGTCCAGTTGACAATTGCCATCTTCCTACGCCTTCATTTAAGTAGTACTTTAAAATGGCCCCTACTACAATAGCCCATGCGAACGTCATCCCAAGCGTCGCTCCCGCTACCAATGCGGCTACTAAATCCCCTGCTCCTACACCCGTTGCAGCCGTAATCAATCCCGGACCTACTTTTGAAAGTCGACTCCTCAGCCGAGTAGGTGCTTCATTCGTATGTAATTCTACAGTCATACAATTCCCTCCTTTGTTTTACTAGACTCTCGTTATCTATTATACTATTTTTTGTAAATTTTAGAAAGTTTAGATTTTTCAACCCTTTCGATACTTTATTTATCATTGACGCTTTTTTCTTTTTTCTACTATACTGAAATGATGAACTCTTTAATGAAACAAGGTGAATCTATGGACTTTAAAATTAATTTCTTATCTTTTTACGTCATCCAAGTAGATGGTAAAGACGAGCAAGCAGACAAACGCTACAAGCATTTTCAAACGCTGAATACAGAAGAATACGAAGAAAGCTCAATTAAAGACTTCTTAGACGGTGAGTTTAAAAAAATTGTTAAACGTAAGGTTGAACGCCATCCAAAAGCTGAACAAGTTCCTACAAAGCTTGGTTACTTTGTCACGGAACCTGGGCACGCATTAGATTCTAATCCTAACTATAATTTATTTCATCGCACGCGCTTTGCAACGGCAAAGGAGGAATTTGAGGAAAATAGCGAACAGTTTATTCACGCATATTTAGATACCGCAGCTGTACGAGGCGGTGCTTTTTTAGTTATATCCGCTGTACCGCGCAAATATTTCGATCAGGCGTTTGTATTTATTTTAAAATGTGATTTTGAGCCCAAAGTTGCCTCAATCACCGATGAATCAACGCTCATTCGCCATGTCGAAATGGCCATTACAACCAAGAACATGAAGTCTATTCAATACCCATACATGCCTGAAGAAGGCATGGTCGAAGAAAGCGAACTTGTCATCCACCAAGCGTCTCACGCTCGTTACTTTGAAGATTTCTTGAAATTTATTGACTACAACGAGCCGATGCCTGAGGTTATGAAAACACAAGTGATGGATATGGTGCGTGAACACGTCAGCGAAACGTTTGAAGCAGAAAGCGTAGAACTTGAACAGTTTGAGTCGGACATGGAACTGTGGGCAACAAGTGAAAAGCGTGAGCTTCAAGAACGTTTGGATACCAATCAAGTTATGGAAGCTGCTGCTCATATCGTCGAGCATACGCCTGATGCCGAGCTTAAAATGAAGCTTGGCGAAACGGAGATTAAAGGACTGTTAGCGGATTTCGGGGAAAATATTCACTTAGCGAAAGTGAACGGACGCTACGTGGCGTTAATTGAAGCAGAATCGATTTTGTTTGAAAAAGGCGCGTCTCCGATTGAGTTTCATAAGCCTGGGGATTTGCACGGGATTATTGAGAAAATCAGCAGTAAGCGCTGGGAAGAATGAGCCAAAAATAATAAACGGACGCATCTATTTTTTACTTTACTTGCAATACTGAACTGTTTCTGTTATTCTTAAGAAGAATTATTTTTGTTCGGCAAGGATTGACAAGTTAACAACTTTCGTCTGAAGATTTGAGCAAGAATAGTAACACAATGTGTGCAAAGCACACGAGGAGGCAACAACAATGGAACAAGGTAAAGTAAAATGGTTTAACGCAGAAAAAGGTTTTGGATTCATCGAGCGCGAAAACGGAGACGATGTATTCGTACATTTCTCAGCAATCCAAAGCGAAGGTTTCAAATCTTTAGATGAAGGTCAAGCTGTAACTTTTGAAGTAGAGCAAGGTCAACGTGGACCTCAAGCTACTAACGTTCAAAAAGCGTAATTAATACGGACATCTATGTACAGACTCTACTTGTAGAGTCTGTTTTTAATTTACATTGAAATTTGGACATAATAAAAACCCTACTCACGAATGAATAGGGAACATCAAAACACAGATAGTAACTGGTAAAGAAAATGGTAAACTTAGTATAGCATAGTATTCTTATAATACCTAATTTTTTATTACACATCTCATGATAATCAGTAACTAGCCATCCACTGCGATATCCGCCCTCTCCCTCTTTCTCCTCGTCTTAACTTTCACTTATTTGTACAGTTACAATAATTTGTTTACATTCTACTTTAAATATTCTCAAAATACAGTATTTTAAGCTCATGCCTTTTTTAACTAATGGCACATTAAACAAACAATCACTACTTTAGACTCAACTGTAAGAGCTATTTCAGATGGCTCAATAGAAAATGCAGATACAAGCTTTTGGGACACGCTTGCCTCCCAAACAACTCGCCCTTCTGGAGAAGACGAGTAATAAAAATTATCACAGGAAAGCGACTGATAGGCTCTTTCCTTTTTTTCTATTTATAACAATTGTACCCTTTTCCCTTTGCTGAACTATTGATGAAAAGCCTTAGCTCCTACCTCTCCTCTCACCTTTTGCTTCCATTGCTCTATTTTTAAGTGTGATATAGCACAAAACACTCTCCCATTCTAAGTAAACATGATGAAACAATAGAAATGTTCAAAAAACATTGACTATCTTTTCTTTTGTTGATATGATTTTTCTATTGGTTTTTGAGCCAATGTTAAATTGAATATTCCCCAAGCAATGATTGTTGTGGATAACACTACAACAGGAGCAGCTTCTGGAGAGACCGCTTAGGCGGCGCCGAAGGATTCACAATCTCAGGCAAAAGGACAGAAGAGTAACGATACATACGTATGTTATTCGATGACCTATTCGAGATTGGATTCTTCCAATCTCTTTTTTTATTTTCTATATTATTTTTGAGGTGATTATTATGCAACAAAAGCGCGCTGTGGTTAGCGTAATTGGACAAGATCAAGTAGGGATTATTTCAAGCGTCACAACTGTCTTATCAAATCAAGGTGTTAACATCCTCGATATTAGTCAGACAATATTACAAGATTTCTTTACGATGATGATGATTGTCGATGTATCAGCTATTGAACTAAACTCGCTACAACATTCTTTAAATAACGTTAGCGAAGAGCTTGGTTTAAAAATTCACGTGCAGCTTGAAGAAACGTTTCAAGCTATGCATCGCGTATAAAAGGAGGAATAAATATGAGTATTGCTTTAACAGAAATGATGGAAACCATCCGAATGGTTCAAATGGAGAACCTCGATATCCGTACAGTAACAATGGGTATCAGTTTAAGAGACTGTGCTGATTCTAACTTTGAAACAATGAATCAAAATGTCTACAACAAAATTGTTTCATATGCAGGTGAATTAAAAGAAACTGCTGAACAGGTTGAAAAAGAATATGGAATTCCAATTGTAAATAAGCGTATTTCAATTACTCCTATCGCAGAGATTTTAGGTCATACAACGGTTGAACAAACAATCACGCTCGCTAAAACATTAGACCGTGCTGCACAACAGGTTGGTGTCGATTTTATCGGAGGCTTCTCAGCTCTTATTCATAAAGGAATTTCAAAGAGTGATCAAACGTTGCTAGACGCGTTACCTGAAGCTCTTAGCGTAACAGAACGCGTTTGTTCTTCAATCTCAGTAGCCACCACTCGTACCGGTATTAATATGAATGCTGTAAAACAGCTCGGCGTTATTATTAAAGAAGCGGCTAACCGTACAAAAGATCGTGATGGCATTGCTTGCGCCAAGCTGGTTGTGTTCTGTAACCCTGTTGAAGATAATCCATTTATGGCCGGGGCTTTTCACGGCTCAGGTGAAGGTGAAGTGGTCTTAAACGTAGGTGTTAGTGGCCCTGGTGTTGTTTTAAATGCACTAAAACGTCATCCTAATGCTGATTTAGGTGAGGTATCTGAAGTAATTAAAAAGACGGTATTTAAAATTACGCGCGCTGGTGAGTTAATTGGACGCGTAGTGGCTGAACGACTAAACGTTCCCTTTGGCATCATGGATTTATCACTGGCTCCTACTAATGCTATTAACGACAGCGTTGCTGAAATTTTAGAAGAAATTGGGTTAGAACGTGTGGGTACTCATGGTACAATTGCTGCGTTAGCACTTATGAACGATGCTGTGAAAAAAGGAGGCGCAATGGCTAGCTCTTACGTTGGTGGTCTAAGTGGGGCTTTTATTCCAGTCAGTGAAGATAACGGGATGATTAAAGGTATTACCGACGGTTCTCTAAATCTATCAAAACTTGAAGCGATGACCTGCGTATGTTCTGTTGGTTTAGATATGATTGCTTTAACAGGAGATGTTAGTCCTGCTACGCTTTCAGGAATGATTGCTGATGAAGCGGCAATTGGAATGATTAACAAAAAAACAACCGCAGTACGCGTTATCCCTGTTCCCGGTAAAAGTGAAGGTGAAATGGTAGAATTCGGTGGTCTTCTAGGACGAGCTCCAGTCATGGGTGTTAACCCTTATAGCTCTGAGCGATTAGTAAATCGCGGTGGACGAATTCCCGCTCCCCTACAAGCATTGATTAATTAAGTAAAAAGAGTCAGCGTAATCATTACTCTTCACGCTGACTCTCTTTATACGCTTGCAGACAAGATTTGCAAATGCAAGAATGACTAGATTTTGCTTTTAACGCATCTGGAAACTCTTCTTCTGCGCACCAGCAAGTAAACTCTTCTTCTTTTAAAACATGCTGACATCCATTCTTTTTTCCACACAGTGGACAGGTTATGTTAATCATAACTCACTCTTTCTTTACATCCCAATGTGTAGCTTTATCAAAGATCGGCTTCCATATGCGCTCCGGTAAATAGCCAACTCCGTAGGAAGAACCAAGACCCATTGTTGATACAATAAGATGACGACATCCTTTTTCCCAAAACCTGCTGCTTGCTTTCACCTTTACATCCTGAATCTTTCTGCGCTGCATAACCGTTGTTTTTCGAGTAATAAACTGCGATCGAATACTTAAAAATTCATGGGTCATCGCTACGCCTCCTTGGTGATATCCAAACCATGTTAACAACGAAGTAGCTAACAAAATGACAACCACTCCCCACACAAGCTGAACTTTCCAAAAGCTGATTGCTACTGCTGCAATGCAAGCTGTAATGAAGACATATGATAGCTTATACCATACATAATTGCGCACTACGTTTGGCTTAAACTCAAGATAACGATAAGTAGGAAGATACTCTGAAAAAACCTCCGTTATTTCCTTTTGTTTTAAAAATGGGTGTAAATACACTTTTTGCTCTAAATCAGAAGTTACGACTTTTAACGAAATGGCTCCCCAACCAAATAAACGCTGAAGCAAACCTTCTTCAACTGTAACCGCCTTAATTTTTTCAAAAGGAATCGTAAGCGAGCTTTTGTTTAATAGCCCGTATTGAACTTGAAGGTGCTTTTCATAGCGCTCCACCATAAAATTACCAAAGCGGATTACGTACAAGATAATAGAAAGTATATATGCTATGCCACTAGTGTTGCATTAATTTAAATTAACTATTAAAAAGACTCAAAATCTTCAATTTTATTATTTTAGGC
>NZ_JBXDLD010000059.1:0-1534 GCF_056820425.1 Priestia sp. KCTC 13724
TTGATTGATACATTTATCGTACCGGAGGTGCCTGATGTTTTATATGCGTTGTTTGATTACGGGCTTACTGAACTACTTATGTCTCAGTCTCTTTTTAACTGCTTTTTTACACGTATCGATTGTATATAAGAATGCTGCTTGTTTATAAGCAATATCATTTATTATGACAGCCTGAGTTTCTGATAACTGATTTGATTGGTATTGTATAGAAGAGATGCCCTGTTGAATCGTTTCATTTGCTGTCGTCATTTGATCCATAGTTGGCGTAATTTCTTTTTTAAAGGAAATTACGCGATAAATGAAAAAGCAAGCAGAGACAATTATAAGTGCAAGGCTTAAGTAAATAATAATCAAAATTTTCAACTCCTTAAGTAACAGTTGTTTTATGAATAAAATACCCTCATTTTTTGTTTTTAAACGAGGAGTATATATCATGCTTAATCTCAGTGTAAAGCTATGAATATTGCTTTTTGTTTGGAATTATTTTCTTGTTTCTGTTGATTCAAAAATGAATAAAATGGTACAATAGACTTATAAAATATGATAGAACGTTGTTTAAACAGGTTTTATTGATAATAAATAAGGTGATTTCTTGAACGACAGACAGCATGTAGGAAAACTTATTCAAAATCTAAGAAATATAGCCAAGTTATCTCAAGAAGAACTTTCTGACGGGATATGTTCCAAAGAAGAACTTGATTTGTATGAAACAGGAGCAAAAGCAATTCAGGGTGACATTTTATATAAAATATCAAAGCGTCTAGGCGTATCTATGAATTATTTTTTTGAAGTAGGAGAGTTAACTCCTAATGACTATTCCAAAGAAATTAAAGAGACCATTCGCTATTATATTCGCAAGAGAAATTATGAAATGGTGTTGCATGTAGTAAACAAAGAAAAGAAAAACCCGATGTTTCAAGATCCGTTTCATGCTCAGTTCTTTTTATGGCACGAAGCGATTTGTGATTATTATATTCATCACTCTTTTCCAACAGCTCTATATAAGTTTTACTTAATAATCCGGCATATGAACACCGGCTATTCTTTTTAAAATTTGCTCAGATGCCCCCTCCAAAAAAGCTAGAAAAGAAGAAACAGACTCTTGAATAGCTGCTTTGTTAGGATGGAATCGATTTTGGATGACGGTTTCTTTCAGCCATTTCCAAATCCGTTCAACGGGGTTCAAATTGGGCGAGTACTTCGGCAGAAAGAAACGAATGAGTCGATTCTCATGCTGTTCAAAAAAGGGCTGTAACTCTTTTGCATCATGAATACGAGCACGATCCAACACCATAATGATGACTTTATTTGGGTAATAGTCGAGCACATACTTCATAAAGGAATGAAGTCGCCATTTAAGACATTGACAGCTCCAAATAGACTAACAGCTGCATGGTGCCCAAAAGTAGGGACTTGTTTTTGTTTCCCTTTTTGAAACCATGTGGATCGTAAAGCTTGATAGGCATGGATTCGACTTTCATCTTCATAAAGTAAAATCATATCGCCCGAGAGGTTTTTTTTACCATCTCCATGT
>NZ_JBXDLD010000060.1:0-3446 GCF_056820425.1 Priestia sp. KCTC 13724
ACTTTTTTGGCTCTAAACAGGAAAAAACATTAAACTGAAAATTGCGTCAACATTTATGCAACACTAGTGATGAATGATAATTAATTTAATTATATATTTATTCATTTGATTCTACGTCGGGTACACTTTCACACTAAAAGCTTACATTTTCAAGGGGGAATCGGAACATGCTATACTGAAAAGTGGAGGTGTCGAGATGCGTTTAGAAAATAAAAAAGTAATTGCGCTTGTAAGCGAAGACTTTGAAGATTTAGAGTTATGGTATCCTGTCATGCGACTTCGTGAAGAAGGAGCTGAGGTGCATTTAGTTGGTGAAAAGGCTAAGGAAACGTATAAAGGAAAATACGGAGTGCCAGCGTTGTCTGACTATGCATTTTCTGATGTGAAAGCAAGCGACTATGATGCTATTTTAGTTCCAGGAGGATGGGCGCCTGATAAATTACGCCGCTATCCGGAAGTCTTGGAAATGGTCAAATACATGGACGAGCATCAAAAGCCAATCGGCCAAATTTGTCACGCCGGCTGGGTGCTGATCTCAGCGAAGATTTTAGATGGCCGTAACGTAACGAGCACGCCTGGCATTAAAGATGATATGGAAAATGCGGGTGCCATTTGGCATGATGAAGCAGTGGTTGTTGATGGCCACATCATCTCAAGCCGTCGTCCTCCTGATTTACCGCCATATGCAAAAGCATTTGCCGACGTTTTAGCAACTCAATAAGAAATAAATTGAAGAGACTGAGACATCAGTCGTTCAGCAAATGAAAAACCTGTATGATTGAACGTTCACGACGTTTCATCATGCAGGTTTTTTTATTATGGCTATGTGTTTGAAAACAGGATGAAACGGAGCGTAGGATACTTGGTTCCTTCAGAAGCGATAGAAAAAGCGCTCTGACAAAGAAAAGCGAGCAAGCTGGAGTGAACATCACAACTCATTCAGAAATGAGTGCTTTCAAACAGAGGCTTCGATTTCTTCCCGCAACAAGAAAGTCGACGTTTAAAAGTCATTATCTTATTATGTCCCACACTCTTTTTTTATGAAGGAAGGTAAATACGCTATTTTTCGGGTTAAAATCCCTATTTCTTAAAAGGGTATGAGTTAATGTTCATAGATTTTAAAAATTTTCCTTTGTAATAAGATGAAAATGACCTATTTATTTCAAATTATTGTCTGCGATATCATATAGGAAGAATGTAACAAAATGTCTGGAAGAGAAGTCATACGTAAAGGCGGTGAAAGTATAATGGATGCAATTTTGCTTCAGTACAATGGGTTGGTGAATCGTTATCAAGAAAAGCTGGCTAAATTAGAAAGCTGTAAAGCAGCTCTCAAAGAAAAAGAAGCGCAGTTTCAAAGAGCTCATTTTCTCATGATAGATCACCGTTGTCAGGAGATTTTATTGCTGGACAAGCAGAAGCACAAGCTAATGTAGAGAACTATACGCTCAATCTTGGCACAGAACTTAGTGCAGCCAAAATAGAAACAAAGATTGAACCACTAAACTTTTTTGGCTATAAGCCATTAAAGGAGTGGTTTGGGATCGAATACAACCCATACGTTGGTGTTGATATTTTACTAGGAAGCGTAGCCTTGGGCGGTTCAGTCGGTGCCGAAACTGGCGGGAAAGTAGCGTTAGGTGTAGGAGTTGGCGGAAAGTTCGGGTTTGAAAAAGAAGATGATGAGGAATAATTCAGCAACTGAAAATTTAAAAATATGAGGTAGTATGAATGCACACAAAAAAAGATATGCAAAAAACGCTGAGAATAGGTTTAATGCTTTATGCAGTTCTTATGACGATCGGTGGAACGGCTGTATTAGGAATCATTATTGGTCTTGTACCGAGCGAACAGCTAAAACATGCAATCAATTTAATGTTAGCTATGGGTGGACTTTTCTATGGAACAGCCATTATTGCTTTAATTATTCGAGCAAAATTCACAAAAAAACAGCAAGAAGTCGGGGGAAATGACCATGAATGACTTTAATGAAAGACTTTTGCCAATTGGTACGGTTGTAAAGTTAAAAGAAGTTCGGAAATTAGTCATGATTTATGGACGCTTTCAGAAACAAGCAGCAACTGGGAAAACGTTTGACTACGTATCCGTTCCGTATCCCGAAGGTAATATAACGGATGATTACAACTTGTTTTTTAATCGCAATATGATTGAATCGGTGGAGCATGAGGGGATGAAATCGCCACAAGAAGACGAAATGCGTCAAAAAGTCGAGCTGGATATTTTAGAAAATAACAATCAAGGAACAAGCCAATGATGAAAAAAACCATGCGTTTCTTAACTTTTAGTATAGCAGTGATGGTTTTGCTCGTAGGCTGTTCATCAGCTTCTAGCAGCGAGCCTAATAAGGTCAATGAGCCAAAGGTGAAAGAAGAAGAGAGTAACGCTGCGACAAAAGCAGAAAAGATACAGGCTGAAGATGCAACAGAAGAGGTTGATACAACGAAACTATTACCGATTGGTACCGTTGTGAAATTGAGAAATGTCGAAAAGTCAGTCATGATTTATGGACGTTTTCAGAAACAAGCATCAACAGGCCAAACGTTTGATTATGTGTCCGTTCCGTATCCTGAAGGGAATATCAATGAAGACTATAACTTATTCTTTAATCGCAACATGATTGAGTCCGTTCAGCATGTAGGAATGAAGTCACCAGAAGAAGAACAGATGAGCCAGCAGGTTGAACAAGATATTGCTCAGCAAAAGCAAGCAACCACTCAGTGAAAAACAAATTGGAAGCAATAGGCTAGTTTGATGAAGGGAGCTCTAGAACGTGAGCCATACACAGCGTAAGAAAACACTCCGGTTATTGCTGCTAGTTGTGCCGCTATTTTTTGCGATTGCCTCTACGATTTCAACAGCAACCATTTTTATGGTTGAACACTTTAAAGGGAACTCAATGTCCTTTTGGGCGGTCCTTATAATAGTCGCACCTTTATATATCATACTAGCCGTTTGTTTATGGATTCGAAAAAAAATATAAGAGTTTGAGGAGAAATCATGTCAGGCATTTGGAAAAAACATGGTAAAGTTATTTGCGTTGTATTCTATATCATTGCGTTAGTATTTCAATTAATGGTTACAACATTAATTTGGAAGGAAACAAATTTATTTGCCGTGATGTTAATTATACAGGTGGTCATTACAACAATCGCTGTTTGGGCAGCCTATAAAATTGCTAATCGAATGTTACTGAAATGAGAAAGCGAGCTGGGGAATCCCCAACTCGCTTTTTAGCTTTCATATTAAGTAACTTGCCTAGCTGCAAGTGTAAAAACAATTTTGTATATGATTAAATCCATAGTAATACAGAGGGATTTACCATTTTCATTCAGTGGATACAATTAGCATTGATTGTATCATCTCAGATGGATTTATCCATTGCCGCGGTTCATCAATTCCACACGATCGTTTAACCTAAACGACGC
>NZ_JBXDLD010000061.1:0-83902 GCF_056820425.1 Priestia sp. KCTC 13724
AGTGGCATAGGGTACCTATCATTTCTAATCGAATGGAAATATTTGTATCTAAAAATGCTCATTATCAGTAAATAAGAAGAGAAACTTTGATAAAATGGTGTGAACAACTTGCAGTTTAATCACATATTATTTACAATACAAGGTAGTTACTATATGAAAAGCATTGAGAAGGAATAGTAGTGAGCGATACGAGCAAAGAGAGTTGACGGTTGGTGGGAGTCAACAAACGACCGTTCATGAACTCACCTTTGAGCTGTAAATGTGAACGAAGTAGCATTTATCGTCATCCGCGTTAAGGAAAATGAGTGAGTACATACATAATTTGTGCTAATGTGGGTGGTACCGCGGGAAGTTTATTCAACCTCTCGTCCCTTTCTTAAGGGATGAGGGGTTTTTTATAGTTCTAACACCATTGTCTTAAAATAGAAGGAGGAGTATTCATGGCCTTTAACCATAAGCATATTGAGAAGAAGTGGCAACAGGTTTGGGAAGAAAATCAGACATTTAAAACGACTGAAGATAAAGGAAAGCGTAAATTTTATGCGCTAGATATGTTTCCATATCCATCTGGAGCTGGCCTACATGTAGGGCATCCAGAAGGGTATACAGCAACAGATATTTTATCTCGTATGAAGCGTATGCAGGGATATAACGTACTTCATCCAATGGGATGGGACGCGTTCGGTTTACCAGCAGAGCAGTATGCGTTAGATACAGGAAATGACCCAGCGCACTTCACAGAGCAAAACATTAACAACTTCCGTCGCCAAATTAAATCTCTAGGTTTCTCATATGACTGGGAGCGTGAGATTAATACAACAGATCCAAGCTACTATAAATGGACGCAGTGGATTTTCTTAAAGTTATACGAAAAAGGATTAGCGTATATTGATGAAGTTGCGGTAAACTGGTGTCCAGCTCTTGGAACAGTATTAGCAAATGAAGAAGTTATTGATGGTAAAAGTGAACGTGGAGGTCACCCAGTAGAACGACGTCCAATGAAGCAGTGGATGTTAAAAATTACTGCTTATGCAGATCGATTACTAGAGGATTTAGAAGAATTAGATTGGCCAGAGAGTATTAAAGAAATGCAGCGCAATTGGATTGGTCGCTCTGAAGGGGCGCATGTTCACTTTACAATTGATGGGCATGATGAAACGTTTACGGTGTTCACTACGCGTCCAGATACGCTTTTTGGCGCAACGTATGCCGTGTTAGCACCAGAGCATCCATTTGTTGATAAAATCACAACAGCTGAGCAAAAAGCAGCAGTAGATGCCTATATTGAGAAAATTAAAAGCAAAAGTGATTTAGAGCGTACAGATTTAGCGAAAGATAAAACAGGTGTATTTACGGGAGCTTATGCGATTAACCCAGTAAATGGCGAAAAAATGCCAATCTGGATTGCAGATTACGTATTAATGAGTTACGGAACAGGTGCAATCATGGCAGTTCCAGCTCACGATGAGCGTGACTATGAATTTGCTGTTAAATTTGAACTTCCAATTAAGGAAGTTGTAGCGGGAGGAGACGTTTCGAAAGAAGCGTACACAGGAGATGGCGAACACGTTAACTCTGACTTCTTAAACGGCTTAAATAAAGAAGAAGCAATTGAGAATATGATTGCTTGGCTAGAAACAAACAAAAAAGGTGAAAAACAAGTTACGTATCGTTTACGCGACTGGTTGTTTAGCCGTCAGCGCTATTGGGGAGAACCAATTCCAGTAATTCATTGGGAAGATGGTACAACAACGCCCGTTCCAGAAAGCGAGCTTCCATTAGTACTTCCGAAAACAACGGAAATTAAGCCGTCAGGTACTGGTGAATCACCATTAGCAAACATTGATGAATTTGTAAACGTAGTAGACCCAGAAACAGGTAAAAAAGGTCGTCGTGAAACAAACACGATGCCACAATGGGCTGGAAGCTGCTGGTACTACTTACGCTACATCGATCCAAAGAATGAAGATGCATTGGCTGACGCAGAAAAGCTAAAAGAATGGTTACCGGTTGATATTTACATTGGTGGTGCAGAGCATGCCGTTCTTCATTTATTATATGCTCGCTTCTGGCACAAGTTCTTATATGATATTGGAGTAGTACCGACAAAAGAACCTTTCCAAAAGTTATTTAACCAAGGAATGATTCTTGGCGAAAACAATGAGAAGATGAGTAAGTCAAAAGGTAACGTTGTTAACCCTGATGAGATTGTTGAGAGTCACGGTGCAGATACGCTTCGTCTATATGAAATGTTCATGGGACCTTTAGATGCGTCTATTGCATGGTCAACAAAAGGATTAGACGGAGCAAGACGTTTCATCGATCGCGTATGGCGTTTGCTAATGGATGACAACGGTGAGCTAAGCAATAAAGTACAGGAAAGCGATGATAAAACATTAGAGCGTGTATATCACCAAACGGTGAAGAAGGTAACAGAAGATTATGAAGCTCTTCGTTTTAATACAGCGATCTCACAATTAATGGTGTTTATCAACGACGCATATAAAGTCGATGTTCTTCCAAAACAATACGTGGAAGGCATCGTGAAATTACTTGCACCAATTTGTCCACACGTTACAGAAGAGCTGTGGAATAAGCTTGGCTACGAAGAAACAATCTCGTATGAGGCTTGGCCTGCTTTTGATGAAGCAAAATTAGTAGATGATGAAGTTGAAATTGTTGTTCAAGTGAACGGTAAAGTACGTGCAAAGCTAAACGTTCCAGCTGAAGCATCACGTGAACAGCTTCAAGATATCGCAATGGCAAATGAAAACGTGCAAGAGCAAATCGAAGGCAAGACTGTCCGAAAAGTGATTGCTGTACCAGGGAAATTAGTAAACATTGTAGCGAACTAATGATAGAAGTCTGAGGCAAGAGCCTCAGGCTTTTTTCATGTAAGTAGAATTTCATTTATCACTTTTGTTACAATAATAACATGGGAACGAATACATAATGAGAGGGTTGAAAAAGATGGAACAAGTAAAAGAAATTACAACAGAAGAGCTAAAGAAACGTTTGGAGCAAAATGAAGAACTTGAACTAGTAGATGTTCGCGAAGATGAAGAAGTAGAAGAAGGCATTATTCCAGGAGCAAAACATATTCGTATGAATGATATTCCTGCACATATTGATGCCTTTGATAAGGCTAAAGAATATATCTTTATCTGTCGCTCAGGACGTCGTAGCGAGAACGTATGCTACTACTTACAAGAGCAAGGATATAAAGTACGCAACATGGTTGGCGGTATGCTTGAGTGGGAAGGCGAAACAACTAAAAAGTAAATAAAAAAGATGAGACATAAGTATTTTAGCTAACGAGATATCCGAACCATTGGAAGGTAACGACTTTTGATAGTTTGGGTATCTTTTTCTTCATTCCTAAAATAAGTTAAAAAAATTAGTGGAACGGAGCGGAGGACACGCCTCTGCGGCGCAATAGAACGAACTGGTGGTTCCAGCCTGACTACTTTAGAAAAGGTATAATTCATCTTTGAGAAAGAATCATTTGTTTTTATTCCAGGCTCTTTTTTATTCAACGTATAAATTTTATAAGAATGTCTATAGTGATTGATACATATGTTAATAGAAATGTCCAAGCAGTGATAATCATGGGATGAAAGTGGTGTCGCGGTGTGGTTCAGGTAAAAGTGTTTGATAAAGAGCATGAAAAAGATTTAGAAGTAGCTCTAAATCGCTTTTTGAAAAAAATTGATGATGAGGATATTGTGGACATTAAGTATCAAGTTACAGTAGATGTGGACCGAGATGAACAAGTATACTGTTTTTCAGCAATGGTCATATATAAAGCCTAGCGCATTAATGCGCTAGGCTTTTGGCATACTCTCCAGCATTTGCTCCAGCAAGTCTTCCAGTTACTAAAGCTGACGTAATATTATAACCACCTGTATATCCATGAATATCTAGAATTTCACCGCAAAAGTAGAGGCCACTCATGAATTTTGAAGACATTTCTTTTGGATGCACCTCTTTTACCGATACGCCTCCACCTGTTACAAAGGCTTTTTCAAGAGATAACGTTCCATTTACAGAAAACGTAAATTGTTTCAGAAGACTAACAAATTCGCGAAGTCGATCATGTGAAATTTGTCCAGCAAGTTCTTGTTCTTCAATATGCGAAGCTTGAAACAAAAATAATAAATAGCGCTCGGGCACAAACCCTTTTAACACATTTTTAATTGCTTTTTTTGGTTCTTCTTTTAAAAGAGCTACGACTTTTTGAAAGAGATTTTCTTCATTTATGTCTGGAAACGAATCAATCATCATTTGAACAGTCTTTGTCTTTTGTTTTTTAAGTTCTTTGACAACATATTGACTGCAGCGCAATACCGCGGGTCCAGAAATTCCAAAGTGCGTAAAAATCATATCCATTCGATGAGTAATCACAGGCTTGCCTTTCTTGTTTAGTACGCTTAATCCAACACTACGTAAAGATAAACCTTGCAATGTCTTGTCTCGAATAAATGATTCACTTGAAGTGACGGGAACTTCGGTGGGATAAAGTTCTGTAATGGTATGTCCCGCTGCTTCCGCCCAAGCATAGCCATCGCCTGTAGAACCGGTATGAGGAACAGACTTTCCTCCAACAGCTAAAATGACTGCCTTGGCTTGGATTACTTCACCCGTCTCTAGCTGCACTTCTTTTACTGCATTGTTCTCATATGCGACTTTTCTTACAGGCGTATTTGTGCGTACATGAACGTTTAAACGCTTTAATTCACCAATGAGTGCATCAACGACTGATTGTGCTTTATTTGACACGGGAAACATGCGTCCGTGATCCTCTTCCTTTAAAGCAACCCCGAGGTTTTCAAAAAATCTGATGATATCTTCATTATTAAAAATCGAAAATGCACTATATAAAAAGCGTCCGTTTCCTGGAATGTGCTTAATAATTTCATCGATTGGGAGTCGGTTCGTAACATTACATCGTCCACCACCCGAAATAGCTAACTTTCGACCGAGCTTTGTTCCTTTATCTACTAATAGTACCTTTGCGCCTTTTTCACCGGCTGCAATCGATGCCATCAAACCAGAAGGTCCTCCTCCGATTACGATTACATCATAAATCATATCTCCACCAACCTGTCTATTTTATAAAATTTGAGTTTGTTCACTGACAAATGAAGAAACTTTGGATAAAATGGGCTATAGTCTTGTTTTTTTCTAGCTGCTAGCAGCAGTTAACATTAAAGCATGTCTGAAATAAAACTGCAACTTGATTCCTTTTTATTCTATCACTATTATCAAAGTGTAACATTACGTATCGGAGGAAGCTTATGTCTGATTCAAAGCTATTACGAGGAACATTTGTGTTAACGTTAGGAACCTATATTTCTCGCATATTAGGAATGATTTATATTTTTCCATTTGCAACGCTCGTTGGAGCTGTAGGTGGAGCGCTGTTTGGATATGGATATAACCAATATGCCATTTATCTAAGTATTGCAACGGCAGGGATGCCGATGGCTGTTTCAAAATTCGTATCTAAATATAACGCAATGGGTGATTACTATACGAGTAGGAGAATGTATCGTGCAGGTCTTAAGCTTATGCTTGTCACAGGGGTTTTATCTTTTCTCTTACTTTATTCTTTATCTCCTTTTATTGCGGATTTAACACTAGGAGGAGCCGATTTAGATAACTCGTTAGAAGACGTTGTCATGGTTATGCGCATGGTGAGCGTGGCGCTTCTTGTCGTACCTATTATGAGTTTAATGCGAGGATTTTTCCAAGGACACCAGTCTATGGGGCCAACTGCTGTTTCACAAGTTATTGAACAGTTTGTCCGCGTTGTCTTCTTACTCGCTTCTACGTACATCGTGTTAAAAGTTGTCGGAGGAAGTTTAGCCTTAGCGGTTGGATTTGCAACAATGGGTGCATTTGTAGGGGCGCTTGGTGGACTAGCTGTCTTGTTATGGTATTGGAAAAAACGAAAACCTCATTTAGACAAAATGGTACAAGAGCAAAAAGTTACGCCAACGCGTATTTCAACGGTTTCTATTTTTAAAGAGTTGTTTACGTATTCTATTCCTTATGTATTTGTAGGGCTTGCAATTCCCCTTTATCAGTATGTTGATCAATTTACATTTAACCGTACAATGGTTGCTGCTGGTCAAAAAGAAATTGCAGAAACGATGAATGGGATTGTGCAGTCGTATGTACCAAAGCTTGTAATGATTCCTGTTTCATTAGCGACAGCGTTTGGATTAACACTCGTTCCAACCATTACACGTTCATTTGTGAATCAAGATTACACGGCTCTTCAAAAACAGATTGACCAAACGTATCAAACGATTATGTTTTTAGTATTACCGGCATCAGTTGGGTTGATGGCTTTAGCGGGTCCAGCCTATGGAACATTCTTTGGTATAGAAGATATTAAAGCTGGTGGAACAGTTCTATTAGCTTATGCGCCGGTTGCGTTATTGTTTTCATTTTTCACTGTGAATGCTGCGATTTTACAAGGTGTGAATAAACAAAAATACGCGGTAATCAGTTTAGCATTTGGTCTAATTGTGAAAATTATTTGTAACGTACCATTTATTTATCTATTTCATGAGTTAGGTTCAATTTTAGCAACGGCTCTTGGTTATCTTGTATCTATTGCGTATACATTTTATCTCATTAAAAAGCATGCGAATTATGATTACCATGCGTTTATCAAACGTACAGTGTTAATCTTTATCTTCGTTGCAATTATGGGGTTAAGCGTTAAGTTGCTTTCCTTTATTTTAGGCTTCTTCTTAGCGTATGATCAAAGCCGCATCGCTGCTGTGGTAATCACCTTTATGGGAGCAGGGGTCGGAGGGATTGTATACGGTGTAGCAACGTACCGTTCGACATTACTAGAGCGAGTAATGGGCAAACGAATTATAAACATAATTGAACGAAAAATTTTGCGCCGTCGTCCAGCAAACGGTTAATGAGAAAGTGACTCATTCAATGAGTCACTTTCTTTTCGGATATAAACTGAGGAGGATTTTATGAGATTAGATAAGTTATTAGCTAATATGGGATATGGTAGTCGAAAAGAAGTAAAAGGGTTATTAAAAACAGGAGCAATAAAAGTGAATGGTAAAGCGGTTAAAGATGCTAAGCTACACGTGAATCCGGAAACTGACGAAGTGTCCGTTCACGGAGAAATGATTGAATACAAAGAATTTATTTATTTGATGATGAATAAGCCTCAAGGGGTGATTTCTGCTACAGAAGATCATCAACATGAAACAGTTGTTGATTTATTAGAAATTGACGACGCCATTTATAATCCTTTTCCAGTCGGAAGACTAGATAAAGATACGGAAGGATTACTGCTATTAACAAACGATGGACAGCTTGCTCATCAGCTGCTCTCACCCAAAAAGCATGTTCCAAAAACCTATTTTGCGACTATTAATATGAAAGTAACTGAGGAAGATGTCGAAGCATTCAGAAAAGGGGTTACATTAGATGACGGATATGTCACGAAACCCGCAGAGTTAACCATTTTAAAAAGCGGTGAATCATCTGAAATTGAGCTAACCATTGTTGAAGGGAAATTTCATCAGGTGAAGCGTATGTTTGAATCAAGAGGAAAGAAAGTCACGTATTTAAAACGAATTTCCATGGGAGCTTTGCCGCTAGATGAAGAGTTAGAACTGGGGGAATACCGAGAGCTAACAGAAGAAGAATTAAGCGCATTAAAAGATAAAAAAGAATAAGAGGCGAAAGAAAAAGGAACCTGTACATAAATTGGTTCCTTTTTGTTCACTCTACGCAAGTGAAACAATTCACGTTTAAATGCACTGAGGTAAAATCAGGCACTTAAAGACACTCAACACACAAGGCGAAAAAGTATGAGGAATCTTTATCACTGTATATAAATACTTACCTTTGAAACTTACTAGGATGAAATCTTGACCTTCTTCTCTGTCGTCGTCCACGTACCACGACTTGGACTATGAACTAAATCATTGTATGCTAATACATTTAAATCACGCTGAATAGTTCTAGGGGTGATACCAAACTCATCAACAAGCTCTTGAGTAGTGACAGTTCCCTTTTTACTAATGAACATATAAACGGATTTGATACGCGTTAGCATTCGATTAGTTGAAGGTTTCAAAAAACCACTTCCTTATTCGTTTTTCGTAAGGCACAACTTCTTTATAACTTTGAGATGTCAAGCACTATTTAAGTCCTCAGTTATATTGTACACAAAAAATCATAAAAAATAAAAGGATAAAGCTTAATTTAATAATAAATTTACAAAAATTGTGATAAATGAGATAAATATGTACTTTTTTGGCAGGTCTCCTTTCCTAAGTTATACATTATTTTTTAATGTATGCGAAATATAACAAAATAGACCTATTCAAGCATAAATTTAGAGAAAAGGTTACAACCCTTTACCCTTTTTCTAGCTAATTAAACACCTTAGAAGCTTTTTGAAAATAGGTGTGATAAAGTGGAAAATAGTACAAATTGAATACTTCTACAATAATGGAGGATAACTATGGAAGCTATCAATTGGATGGAAGAAGTTAAAAAAAGAGAAAGCAATATCTTGGAAGAAACGAAGCGCTTTTTACAAATTAAAAGCGTCCTTGAAGAATCTGTAAAAGAAGATGAGCCATTTGGAGAAGGAGTAGCTAAAGCTCTTCATTTTTTATTAGATAAAGGAAATGATGATGGTTTTACGACTAAGAACGTAGATGGTTATGCAGGACATATTGAATTGGGAGAAGGAAAAGAATTAATAGGAATTTTATGTCACGTTGATGTCGTACCTGAAGGTGATGGTTGGTCTGTTGATCCATACGGTGCGGAAATTAAGGACGGAAAAATCTTTGCTCGCGGAGCGATTGATGATAAGGGACCAACAATAGCTGCTTATTACTCTATGAAAATTGTTAAAGAGCTAGGATTGCCGCTTTCTAAACGCGTACGTATGATTATCGGAACAGATGAAGAAAGCGATTGGAGATGTGTAGATCACTACTTTAAACATGAAGAAATGCCAACGATGGGCTTTGCTCCAGATGCTGACTTTCCTATCATTTACGCAGAAAAAGGGATTACCGATGTAGAGTTACACCAACAGCCGATTCAAGGCACAGATGGCGACTATGTACTAACATCGTTTGAATCTGGTCGTCGTTATAATATGGTACCTGACTATGCAAAAGCAGTTCTTACTGTAAAAGAAGAAGCAAACCTCGAAAAAACGTATGAGAAGTTCTTAAATAAACATCATGTAAAAGGTACAGTTGAAGCCAACAGCAACAAATATACCCTTACCTTAGAAGGGGTATCGGCCCACGGAAGTGTTCCTCAAAAAGGGAAAAATGCCGGGGTGTTGTTAGCAAGCTTTCTACATGAATTAGCATTAAATGAACAAGCAAGACAGTTCGTTACATATGTTAATCACTATTTTGTAGAGGATACAATTGGTGAAAGAATCGGTTTGCATATTCGAGACGATGTAACAGGTGATTTGACTGTAAACGTTGGTATTTTATCTTACACTCATGAGAAGGCTGGACAAATTGGTTTAAACATTCGGTACCCAGTTGCCGCTAGTATTGATACTATTATTTCTACAATTAAGAAGCAAAGTGAGACATATCAAATTTCTGTTAAGCATTTTTCAGATTCAAAACCGCATCATGTCGATCAAAAGCATAAGCTCATCCAAACGTTACAGCAAGTCTACCAAGAACAAACGGGAGAGGAACCAACGCTTATTTCCATTGGCGGAGGTACGTATGCACGAGCGCTAGAGGCCGGAGTAGCATTTGGTCCACTATTCCCTGGAAGAGAAGAAGTAGCTCATGAAAAAGATGAATATATGGTGGTCGAAGATCTATTGAAAGCAACAGCCATTTATGCACAAGCTATTTATGAGTTAGCTAAGTAAACGAAAAAGACGCTCAGCAGCATGAGCGCTTTTTTTGGTTTATTAGGAATCAAAAGAGAATAAATCGCTTGATAAGTAGCGTTCACCTGTATCACAGGCGATGCACACAACGACTTGGTCGGGGCTTAGCTTTTTAGCTACTTCAATGGCAGCATAGCAAGCTGCACCAGAGGATGGACCAACTAAAATCCCTTCTTCAGCTGCAAGTCTACGCGTAATATCATATGCTTCTTCATCTTTAATCTTTAAAATTTCATCATACACATTCACATTTAACGTATCAGGGATAAAGCCAGGGCTTGTTCCTACAAGTTTATGCTTTCCTGGTTTTCCACCTGATAAAACAGGAGAGCCAGCAGGTTCTACTACATGAACACTCATGTTTGGATAGCGCTCTTTTAGTACTTCACCAGTCCCTGTAATTGTGCCACCAGTTCCGGCTGTAGCAACAAATGCAGCCAATTCTTTATTTAAATCATCCATTGCTTCAATAATTTCTTTTGCCGTGGTGTGGCGGTGTGCGTCTGGATTAGCTTCGTTTTTAAACTGCATTGGCATAAAAGCATTTGGAATTTCTTTTGTTAATTCTTCAGCTTTACGAATAGCACCTGGCATTTTTTCATCTCCTGGTGTTAGCACAACTTCAGCCCCGTAAGCTTTTAATAAGTTAATACGTTCTTGCGTCATAGTATCTGGCATAACAAGAATTGAGCGATATCCTCTTGCAGCAGCATTCATAGCCAAGCCAATTCCAGTGTTGCCACTCGTTGGCTCAATTATAGTTGAATTTGGTTTTAAAAGGCCTGCTTCTTCAGCTTTAACAATCATATTAAAAGCAGCGCGATCTTTTACGCTTCTGCTGGGGTTGAAGAATTCTAGCTTTAAATAAACGGATGCACCGTCAGCTGGCTGAAGACGATTCAATTTAACAAGTGGAGTATCTCCTATTAAATCTGCCATGTTGTTAACAACTTTCATTTTAACCATCCTTTGCATCGATAGAATTAATGATCTTTTTTATCCTAGTATAGACAATAATAGCGTACAACTACACTTTTATCGCCGTAAAAAGAAGTGTTTTTTCTATCATAACATAATCTATCGCATTAGTAGGATAAAAGGGCTTAAGCTTACGGTTTCACTAAAAAGCTTTAATTACTAGTGGTATCTTTCTTTTAATGTTAGTAAAATTGAACAATAAAAACAATCTGGTATTTTTTAACGAGGAGAATGATTTGATATGGCGCAACTTATTAAGATACAAGACTATCTTTCACGCTATGAGCGAGATTTGTATCACTATTCCTCTCAATTTACACGCGTGAAACAACACAATTGGGAGAAAGCAAAGGATTATTTCTATAACGGAGAGGAAGAGGTTCAGTTAGATGATATAGACGAATCGCCGACTTCAGAACCATCGCTTTTTCGAAAGGTAAAATCCTTTTTTAAAAAAGATGAAGTAGCCGAAACAGATAAAGAATACATGGAGGTAGAAATAGAAAAAGAAGCAGAAGAAAACTTTGATGCCGAAAATCTCACTGCGTTTGTGACGGAACCTAAAAGCCTACAAGACCTAAAGGTATTGTTTTTAGAAAACGTTTTTCAAATGCAAATGAGGTGGGCGACGTCGACCTTATTTGAGCTTTCAAATGCAGATAAGCGATACTTTTATGATGAAAAGCTTCAATACTTTTTAAAAAGCTTTCCTGATACTTTTCTACTTATGTATAAGCCTGTCTTTTTAGTGAAAAAAGCGCCTGTTGAAGCAGAGGTTATTTTAATTACGCCTACTGAAACAATTTGTATTGCAATGGTTGAAGGGAAAAATGGCTCTGTTTTTCAGTATTCAAAAGAAAATTTTTGGACAGAGTTAATAGGGAAAGATAAAAAGAAAGTGTTAAATCCCGTGCTTGGGTTGAATAGAACAGAGCAACTCGTCAAAAGCCTTTATCAATCTCATAATATTGACCGACCTATTCGTAAAATATTACTGAGTCGTAATGGTTTCTTTGACTCTCCAACAGAACCGTATCAAATTGATTTTATTGATAAGCGGAACTATGAAGAATGGTTCTATAATTTAAGGCGTTTATCAGCACCTTTAAAATTCAATCAGCTTCAGGCAGCAGAGGCACTTTTAAAGCATAGTCAAAGCATTTATTTTGATCGAAGTGAGAATGAATAATTTTGATGTGAAATTTAGTATTTATCTAATAGAAAATGCTTTCATTTCTCCAATTTGAACATATAATGCTCATAATAAGTTATGTAGGAGGAGAACAGATGGCTTATGATAATCAAAAATTTGAAGCATATTTAGATAAGATGGATATGGTTACCGTTCTTGTTCCTAAATCTTACTACGATGGAGAAGTGAATTCGCTTTGTTTAATGAGAGATGGCCAATCGCTTTCTTTAAAGCTAAAGGATAGAAAAGTATTACATGAGGCTATAAAATATGAATGCTACTGTCAAATAAAAATAGAGATTGGTGAAGAGTATCAAGTGGTAGAAGAACGTGGTGCCAAAGCAGATTTAAAGATAGGAGCTGTCATTCGCACTCCTGAATTCGATGATGCTTTTTTTTACAATGAATCGGACTTGGGTGTGGTTTTTACCAAGCAACATATTCAGCTGAAATTATGGGCACCGACTGCTACAGATGTGAAGGTAAAGCTTATCAATCCTAAAACGTTAAATAAAGAATATATTGGCATGGCTCGTATGAAAAAGGGAGTGTGGACAGCGATTTGTGGCCTTGAAAAAGAAGGGCATCACTATAGCTATGAGGTAACGGTCAACGGTGTTACGAGAGAAGCTGTTGATCCGTATGCAATAGCAGCATCAGCAAACAGTGAATACGGTGTGTTGGTGAATTTACACAAAACTAAGCAGCCGCCTGTGAAAAAGGCTCCGCTTCAAAAGCCCACGGATGCTATTATTTATGAAGTCCATATTCGTGATTTTACCATTCATCCTTCCAGTAACGTGTCCAATAAAGGAACATATGCAGGATTCACTGAGTCGTCAACAGAAAGCGGTGTAACAACAGGGTTAGCTTACTTAAAGGAACTTGGTATTACACATTTGGAGCTCCTACCCGTTAATGACTTTGATGGCGTAGATGAACTGAAGCCTTTGGATACCTATAATTGGGGCTATAACCCACTCCTATTTAATGTGCCGGAAGGTAGCTATTCTTTGGAGCCAACAAATCCTATAGCTCGTATTCTAGAGCTAAAGCAACTTATTCGAGCGGTTCATGAGAATGACCTACGTGTTATACTCGATGTTGTCTATAACCATGTATATGTAAGGGAAGACTCTTCTTTTGAAAAGATTGTTCCAGGATATTACTTCCGGCATGATCAATTTGGAATGCCGTCCAATGGAACAGGTGTAGGAAATGATTTTGCTTCTGAGCGTAAGATGGCGCGTAAATTTATCGTTGACTCCGTCTTGTTTTGGGTCAAAGAATATGATGTTGATGGCTTTCGTTTTGATTTAATGGGAATTTTAGATATTGAAACGATGAATACGATTCGACAAAAGCTGTTTGAATATGATTCATCCATTTTGCTGTTTGGTGAAGGGTGGGATCTAAATACCCCTTTATCTTCAGAGCAAAAAGCAACAATCTATAACTCTGATAAAGTCCCACATATTGGATTCTTTAATGATCGTTTTCGAGATTTTATCAAGGGAAGTACTTTTAACATCTATGATAAAGGTTTTATTTGTGGCAACACCCATCGAGTTGACGAAGTAAAGCAAGTAATGGCTGGCAGTGTTTCTTATCAAAAAGGAGAGAAGTATTTATTTGTTCAGCCTACCTCTTCGATAAACTATGTAGAATCACACGATAATCACACGCTGTGGGATAAATTGAGTAAGTGTAATTCACATGAGGAGAAACAAATTTTGCAAAAAAGGCAAAAGCTTGCAAGTGCAATGGTGTTATTAGCTCAAGGCATTCCTTTTCTACATGCAGGACAAGAATTTTATCGAACAAAACAAGGTGTTGAAAATAGCTATCGCTCACCGGATAGCATCAATCAATTTGATTGGGAGCAGCGGAAAATCTATAACAAGGATATAAAGTGGCTACAAGCAGTGATTCAGCTAAGAAAAGCGCACGGCGCATTTCGCTTTCATACAACCGAGCGAATTCGTAAGCATATGAAGTTCTTAGAATCGGTGCCAGAAATAGTTGCGTATGCTCTTGCCAATGTAGAAAAATACGGACCATGGAAGGATATCATTGTCGCGTTTAACCAAGACACATCAACTCATTATATTAACTTGCCACAGGGGAGTTGGAACGTCGTAATCGATGGAGAAAGCGCTTATCAGTATCCATTTCCAAAAGCCCTTTCAGGCGAAGCAGCGGTTCCTGCGGTTGGCGTTTTAGCATTATTTAAAACATAAGTGCTATTCTGCTACTTGACGAGAAAAGCGGGAAGAGGATAAAATTTATGAAGGATAGCTATTGGTATATGTCCGCAATAGCTGTCTTTTTTATTTAATAAAACAAATACACGTTGTTGATGATATAAATAGAAGTAAACATAACTTTAAATTTTTAATGAAATGTGTGTGTTGAAATTGAAGGTGAATTGGTTGGAACATATATTAGGAAGCGAATGGGAAGTGACTCCTGCTGGCGGTGCAACTGGAGATGCTTATTTCGCAAGGTTTCAAGACCGAAAGCTATTTCTGAAGCGCAATTCATCTCCTTTCCTAGCTGTTTTGTCAGCAGAAGGGATTGTTCCAAAGTTAGTTTGGACCAAACGAATGGAAAATGGAGATGTAATTACAGCTCAACACTGGCTAGATGGTCGAGAGTTAAAACCTCAAGATATGAACTCGGATAGCGTAACAGAACTGCTGAGTAAAATTCATCACTCTAAAGAGTTGTTGGATATGTTAAAAAGATTAGGGAAAGAGTCGTTATTACCACAAGACGTTCTACTCGATATTCGAGCAAATGTAGATTTGGACTTGCAGAAAGAACCAGTTGTTGAGCAAGGGATTCTGTATTTAGAGCGAGAAGTGGATTTCGTTCAGCCAGAGGAATATGTTGTTTGTCATTGCGATGTCAATCATAATAATTGGTTGCTAGGTGAGAATGAACAGCTATATTTAATCGATTGGGACGGAGCGATGATTGCTGACCCAGCTATTGACTTAGGCCTTCTGCTGTACTGGTACATTGATCCAGCAGAATGGAAGGGTTGGCTAGAAAAGTACGGTATTGCTTTAACAGATAGCTTGCAAAAGCGAATGAAGTGGTATGTTGTGAGTCAAAGTATTTTATTTGTACAATGGCATCGTACAAAGCAAGAATTACCAGAAATGAACTACTGGCTTAACTACTTAAAAGTATTGCTTGAAAATGAGAGTTAAGCCAGTAAGTTTAGTTAAGATAGACTAGATAGTTCTTCAACCCATTGGGATAAATTTTGTTTATTTGTTTCAATATGTTGATCGAGATGCGCCGCGCTTTTGGCAGTCTGTGTATACTCGCAAATGTTTTGAAGCGTGCGATACACTTGTTCATTAGCAGTTCCATTTGCTAGCATTGCTTGAGCTAAACGTTCAACTTGTTCGCATTCAGAGACTGTTCCACAGCAGTCAGTTTGGTGATTTGATAAGATGTCCTTTAAGATAGCCATTTGATGCTGAGCGTTTAAAGGCATAGTGCACCATCCTTTCTCGTATGATGCTTTTATTTTTTTCTTTATGAATACAATTATTCATACGAATGTCGGTTGTACAAAATAACCGACATTTTCCGTGTGGTTCAATTTTGATAATTTTTGATAATATAGATGAGGTGTGCAGTATGAGACTAAGAAATAAGCCTTGGGCAAAAGAGAAATTGGCACAGTATCCACAATATGCCGTTGGAAATCCCGCAGAACATAAGGGCAAATGGAACGAGGTATTTGGAAACGATAACCCAATTCATATTGAAGTTGGAACTGGAAAAGGTCAATTCCTACTTGGGATGGCTAAGCAAAATCCAAACATTAACTACCTTGGCATTGAGTTATATGAAAGTGTAATTGTTAGTGCGCTAGATCGCATAATTGAAGCAGAAGTACCGAATTTTAAACTGCTAAGCGTTGACGCAAAAGACCTAACGGAATATTTTGCTAAAGGTGATGTTGAGCGAGTATACTTAAACTTTTCAGATCCTTGGCCAAAAGTTCGTCATGCTAAAAGACGCTTAACGTACAAAACATTTTTAAATATCTATGAACAAATTTTAATCGATGGTGGAGAGATTCATTTTAAAACAGATAATCAAGGGTTGTTTGAATACTCTTTAATGAGCTTTTCTGAATATGGCTTGTTATTAAAGTACGTAAGTTTAGATTTACATGCTAGTGACTTCGAAGGAAATATTATGACGGAGTATGAAGAAAAGTTTTCTCAAAAGGGAAGTCGTATTTATCGTTCAGAAGTTAAATACATGAATGAAAAATAATATCTATAAGGAGACTGAGACATAAGTAGTTCAGCCTCTACTATACCTGAACGATTGAGAGTTCATAACTTTTAATCGTTCAGGTTTTTTTGGTTGATTGTCGAGGAAGCTCAGGTTCCTCCCCGCGGAAAGCGAGTGGCCGTAGCGCAATGGAACGAACGTGTTGAGACAAACCAAAGAGATGGGAACAGCGAGTGTTCGTCTTTTAGAAGCAATCATTTTGTTATGTCCCAAACTCTTTTTTGTTTAAAAAAGACTATAAAAACGTAAATAGGGAGTGATACAATAAATAGGAATATATGGGAGGTGTAAAAATGGAAACGTTAACAATAGGAGATGTGAGAGTTTCTTGGTTAAATGGTGGAGATAATCATCTTGACGGGGGAGCTATGTTTGGTGTTGTACCAAAAGAGCTTTGGTCTAAAAAATACCCTACTGCTTATGACAATCGTATCCCAATGAGAACGGATCCATTGCTAGTTCAAACTGGTAATGAAGTTATCTTAATTGATGCAGGCATAGGAAACGGAATGATTGAAGGTAAGCAAAAAAAACATTTTGGCATTACGGAAGAATCTAACGTAGAAACAGATTTAATGAAGCTAGGATTAACGCGACATGATGTAACAAAAGTAGCGATGACACATATGCACTTTGATCATGTAGCGGGACTAACAACGAGAAGTCAAGGGAAATTGGAGTCTACATTTCCAAACGCAGTTATTTATGTAAGCGACGTTGAATGGAACGAAATGCAAAACCCTAATATACGTTCAAAAAATACGTATTGGAAGCAAAATTGGGAAGCTATTGAATCTCAAGTTGTGCCGTTTCATGATTCTCTTCAATTGCTCCCAGAATTTACGATGCATCACACAGGTGGGCATAGTGATGGACATTCTGTCATTGTCATTAGTAGTCAAGGCGAGCAGCTTGTGCATATGGGAGATCTATTACCAACTCATGCTCATCATAATGTGTTGTGGGTTATGGCCTATGACGATTTTCCAATGACATCTATTTCTCAAAAAGAAAAATGGCTTCAGTATGCATACAATCAAAATGCATGGCTTAGTTTTTACCACGATGCTTATTACCGAGCGATTAAGTGGGATACTAAAGGTCACATCATAAATGCAGTAAAGTTTAATCAATCTTTACTAAGTCAATAATGTTACCGCTACTTTTATCAATGAAGAATTCATATTGTTCCTGATTTCCATTGACAGAACGAGTAATACCACCAGAGTAACCTTCAAAAGCGAGGCCGTACCTGTTTATAACCTTGGTCGTCGTCTGAATCCAAGAGCCGTTAATGGGACCATTTCTTTTAAATGCTTGCTTTGCAATATGCAATGCTTCCATGGATGAAAGAGACGACTTTTTCTTTTGATATAGATAAGCGCTTGCAAAACCAACAGCAATGCCAGTTATGAGCTGCGTATACTTCATAATAATCACCTTCTTTTTTAATAAAAACAAAAGTTCTTACTATAGTCCATTATACAAAAACATACTTTGATTGTTAAGCAATCCTCTTGGTTAAGGAAGAAAAATGGAAAGTATTTTGACTTTTCGCTACAATGAAAAGTAATGACATACATAAAGGAGACGAAAGATGAATTCAGAAACTTTATCATTATTTAAAACATTAACAGAACTTCCGGGTGCTCCAGGGCATGAGCATGCGGTAAGGTCTTTTATGAAATCACAAATGGAGCCTTTAACTGATGAAATTATTCAAGATGGACTTGGAAGTATTTTTGGAGTGAAAAAAAGCAATTCTTCAGGTCCAAAAGTAATGGTAGCTGGGCATATGGACGAAGTTGGATTTATGGTGACCGGTGTGACCGATAAAGGAATGCTTCGTTTCCAAACATTAGGCGGATGGTGGAGTCAAGTATTATTAGCTCAGCGCGTCGAGGTTATTACAAGAACGAGGAAGATTACAGGCGTTATTGCATCGATTCCTCCACATCTGTTAGAGGATGCGCAGCGTAATAAGCCGATGGCTATTAAAAACATGATGATTGACGTTGGAGCCGATTCCAAGCAAGAAGTTGCTGATATGGGGATTCGTCCTGGAGATCAGATTGTACCCATTTGTCCATTTACACCAATGGCTAACGAGAAAAAAATCTTAGCAAAAGCGTGGGATAATCGATACGGTTGTGGATTAGCAGTTGAGTTATTGAAAGAGGTAAAGGATGATAAGATTCCAAACATTCTATATGCTGGAGCAACTGTGCAAGAAGAAGTAGGTTTACGAGGTGCTCAATCTGCTGCAAATATGATTAAGCCGGATGTCTTTTATGCGCTAGATGCCAGCCCAGCGAATGATATGTCAGGAGATAAAAATGCATTTGGTCAGCTTGGAAAAGGTGTACTGCTTCGCATTTTTGATCGTACGATGGTAACGCATCGAGGTATTCGAGAGTTTATTCTAGATACGGCTGAGACCAACCGTATTCCATATCAGTATTTTGTGTCACCAGGTGGGACAGATGCTGGGCGCGTTCACACGTCTAACAGCGGTGTTCCATCAGCTGTAATTGGTATTTGTTCAAGATATATTCACACACATGCTTCCATGATTCACGTAGACGATTATGCTGCTGCAAAAGAACTATTGGTGAAGCTCGTGCGGGCAACAGACGAAACAACAGTAGCTACTCTTAAAGAGCAGGTGTAGTCTTAAAACAGTCGCTTGTAAAAAGCGATTGTTTTTTGTATTAATTAAAAAACACGCAAAGGAGCAACGGAATGAACATTGCAATCGGAACGAAAAATCCAACTAAAGTAAATGCTGTTAAAAATGTATTTGGACAAGAGATGACATACTATTCATTTGATGTGCCTTCAGGTGTATCTAGCCAACCGTTTTCAGATGAAGAAACCATTCAAGGAGCTATTAATCGTTCAGAGAAAGTATGTAAAGATGAGATAGACTTAGGGATTGGATTAGAAGGGGGCGTAACAGAAACGGATTACGGCTTATTTTTGTGCAACTGGGGAGCTTTAAGTAGTCGGTCTCTTGAAAAGCCAATCATTGCGGGTGGTGCAAGAATTTTATTGCCTGAGGAAATTGCAAGGGTGTTAAAAGAAGAAAAAATTGAGTTAGCAGAAGCTATGGAACGCTTTACAAAAAAAGAAGATGTACGTTCAAATGAAGGAGCAATCGGTATCTTCACATCAGAAATCCTTACCAGAACGGCTATGTTTGAGCAGGTTGTTCGTATGCTGTATGGTCAATATCTATTTCATCAAAACCGCTAAATAGGATATACTAACGTCTTATAATAGTAAAACGTTCTACATACTTGAAAGTAAGATACTTGCACCATCTGTTTGACTATGGTTTCATATGAGTGAATGTAAAATTAAATGAAGCATAAACCCAATGTCTTTTTGAATAGAAACGAGACATAAAACATAAAGGAGGAAATAAAAATGAAGAAAATGGAAAGTATTGGACAATATAATGAGGTTATTAAAGAAGGAAAGCACATCATGATGTTTTCAGCAGACTGGTGCCCAGATTGTCGTGTAATTGAACCGATTCTACCTGAAATAGAGCAAAAGTATAGTGAGTATACGTTTCATTATGTCGATCGAGATCAGTTTATTGATTTGTGCATTGAACTGAATATTTTTGGTATTCCAAGCTTTGTAGGATATAACAACGGTGAAGAAAGCGGACGTTTTGTAAGCAAAGATCGTAAAACGCAGGAAGAAATTGAACAATTTATTGAAAGTTTAAAAGGATAAGCTATCGCTAGGCCTGTTGTTTTAACAAGAGGCCTTATTTTAAGCTTCTTTTGGTGAAAAGGAGGGGTTTTTCAGTGAAGATGACAAGTGTTAAAATGAAAAAGTTAGTTCAAGATCGTTTGAAAGATGAAAATCTACGTTTTCAATTTGATCAAAAAAAAGATACGCTAAGAATTGAGCATTCTGAAACAAAAAAAGGATTAACGGTTTCACTACCAGGGCTCATTGCGAAATGGGAAGAAAAAAAAGACGCAGCAGTAGACGAAATGATATATTATATAAGAGAAGCTGTGCGCGTAATGAATGATGAACAACAATTAGACTCAAAAGAAAAGAAGGTTCTTCCAGTTATTCGGTCTACCTCTTTTCCAACGAAAACAAACGAAGATGTTCCGCTCGTATATGATGATCATACGGCAGAAACAAGAGTTTATTATGCCTTAGATTTAGGTAATACGTATCGATTAATAGATGAAAAGCTTCTGCAAAAAGAAAAGCTTGATGTAACATCTATAAGGGAAATGGCAAAGTTTAATCTTCGTTCATTGCCAATTACATATAAAAAAGATACAGTTGCAGGCAATGATTTTTATTTTGTTAATGCCAATGACGGGTACGATGCGAGCCGGATTTTAAATGAATCTTTCTTACAAGAGTTTCAAGATAAAGTAAAAGGAACGCTCACAATTGCTGTGCCTCATCAGGATGTTTTAATTTTAGCAGATGTTCAAAATGAAACAGGCTATGATATATTAGCACAGATGAATATGAGCTTTTTTGCTAGTGGAAGAGTACCCATTACAGCACTCTCTTTCTTGTATGAAAACGGGCGTTTAGAACCGATTTTCATTTTAGGAAAAAATCGTAGTAAAGGACGGAGTTAAGGAATGAATATTTTTTACAACAAAGAAGGTATCGGTGATACGTTAATCGTATCTCTTCGAGACATTGAACTTTCAAACCGAACGTTTGAAACAAAAAAGAATGTAACGCGAATCTTTGATGAAAAATCAAATATTACTGCTGGCTATAATATTTTTGAAGCATCTACTGTTTTATCTTTTTCAGGGCATGGACCTATTAAGTTAACAGAAGAGCTAGTAGCGGAAGTAAACCGAGTTATTCAAGAAAGCGGATTTTCTGAATCGATTGAAGTAGACTTGTCTCCAAAATTTGTTGTGGGCTACGTTCAAGAAAAAGAGAAGCATCCAAATGCTGATAAATTGAATATTTGTAAAGTAGATGTTGGGACAGAGACGTTACAAATTGTGTGTGGCGCTCCAAATGTTGAGGCAGGACAAAAAGTTGTAGTGGCAAAAGTAGGCGCTGTTATGCCAAGTGGTCTTGTTATTAAAGATGCAGAACTTCGTGGCGTACCTTCTTCTGGTATGATCTGTTCTGCAAAAGAATTGGCTTTACCAAATGCTCCTCAAGAAAAAGGTATTTTAGTGTTGGAAGAAAGCGCAAAAGTAGGAGAAGAGTTCTCAGCCTAACTCTATATGATGCCAAAGTCGGATGTTGCTTTACACCTATGTTTCAAAGGATTACAGTTTGTGAAAAGCAATTGTCAATGGTTTTATAAATTTGATAAAATTAAAAGCTACTAGTAGTTCTAGTGGCTTTTTTGCATATTTCACAATATATCGGGTATCTAGTTAATAGATTTTATAGGAACCCTATTGGATACATGGTAAAATGAATGAGAGTGTATAAAAATTGAAAATTTTACAAGAAGCATACAGTTTTTTATAAATAGAAATACGACTGTTAAGGAAGAAAGAGTGATAAAAATGGGTTTTATGCGAAAAATGATGGATTATCTATTAGGTTATGAAGTAAAAGAAATTATAGTAGATGAAAAAGGTCGAGAAACAGAGATTCCATTAGATGAACCTAAGAAAGAAACAGAAATGAAGCAAAGGCCAGTTCAAGACACGGTCAATGAAAAAGCAGCTACTCCAAAGAAGAAAACGCCAGCCCGCTTACCGAGACAAGAAAAAGGGACAACCCATCAAGAATTAGAGGCAAAAGTAGCTTATCACTATCCAAAAGGTCAATTTCGCTTTCCGCTTATAGATGACAATCAATTTAATCGTTCAGATGATTCACCAAGGCGTGAGGTTCGTCGAAGAGAAAGGCCTGCTGAGAAATTGAAAAATGAACGAGAGCCTATAGTGAAAAGTTATCAGTTGACTAAAGAAGAACCAACTTCTTTTCAACGTCCAGAATATGTGAAGCCAGTACAAGAAAAAAAGGCACCGGTCGCTTCTAAGCCGACTTCGCAAGTGAAAAAGCCGTTTCGTCCGACTGAAATCCCGTCACCCGTATATGGGTTTAATAAGCGTCCAGCTAACCATCATCTTTCTCAACAAAATTCAGAAGTGGTGGAATTTGAGCTTTCGAGCCCAGCTGGCGTAAAGCCGACGCCTACTTATGAGTCTCTTCGAAAGGAAATACGTAACGAAAGAACATATGTAGAGCCTTTGGTGCGCAAAGAACAGCAAGAGGAAAGCAAGGAAATAGAAAAGGCAGAATCGTTTAGTGAACAGGTAAAAGATGCTTATGTCGAACCTCAACCAGTCCCTTCCTTACATATTGAAGACTTATCAGTGGAAGAAGTAGAGGAACCATCAACTCACTTTGAAGACCATGTGGATGTTGTAGAGTCTGAAGTAGTAGAGAAGCCGGAATCAATAGTGGAAAGTGTTCCAAAACAGGAAGAGCGGGAAGAGACTAATGGTGGCGAATTTGAGGAGACAAAAGGGTATCACCCTTCAATTGAAGAAGAGCCGCAAGCATTCGCAGATGAGTCAGAAGCAACTAACCAAAAGACCGTATCGTCAAGTACAAGTTCATCAAATGGAGGGCGCAGGTTAGTTCCTTTTAATGTCATGATGTTAAAAAAGGATCGTGAAAAAGCCACTAAATCGTCATCTATAGAGCGTTTGAAAATGGAGGAAAAGCAAGAAGTACATGATGAAGAACCAATTCCTGCGCTACTTAAAGAAGAAATGCCGCCAATGGATTCTCAAGCAGAGTTGTCGTATCAATTTCCTTCTATGTCAATATTAGATGCACCCTTAATTGAAATGGAAGAAGATCATGATTGGGTACAAGAGCAAAGTGACCTGCTTGATATGACGCTAAATAATTTCAACGTTCGTGCTAAAGTAGTAAATGTGACGAAAGGTCCAACCGTTACACGATTTGAAGTTCAGCCAGAGCCAGGCGTTAAGGTAAATAAAATAACAAATTTAACAGATGATATCAAACTGAGTTTAGCAGCAAGAGATATTCGGATTGAGGCGCCAATACCAGGTAAAAATACAATTGGTATTGAAGTGCCCAATCAACAAAGTAAGCCGGTTTTACTTAGCGAAATAGTAACTGACCCAGCGTTTACGCAAAATAAATCACCGTTAACAGTTGCACTGGGCTTAGATATTTCAGGTGCTCCTGTCGTAACAGACTTGAATAAAATGCCCCACGGACTAATTGCAGGGGCCACAGGCTCAGGAAAAAGCGTATGCATTAACACAATTATTGTAAGCTTGCTCTATAAAGCAGCCCCTCACGAGGTAAAGCTGATGCTTATCGACCCAAAGATGGTTGAGTTAGCTCCTTATAACGGCATTCCACACTTAGTAAGCCCTGTTATTACGGATGCTAAAGCTGCAACATCAGCTTTAAAATGGGCTGTAGAAGAAATGGAGCGTCGCTATGAGCTGTTTGCGCATACAGGTGTGCGTGATATTACACGCTATAATGAAAAAGTAGAAGAGCATAGCGAAAAAAGCGGTAAGCTTCCGTATCTCGTCATTATTATTGATGAGCTGGCAGACTTAATGATGGTATCGCCTGGTGAAGTAGAAGAAGCGATTTGTCGTATAGCTCAAAAAGCAAGAGCATGCGGTATTCATTTGCTTCTAGCAACGCAAAGACCTTCTGTTGACGTTATCACGGGTCTTATTAAAGCGAATGTCCCAACTCGCGTAGCCTTTTCAGTCTCTTCTCAAGTGGATTCTCGCACCATCATTGATACAGGTGGAGCGGAGAAGCTACTTGGTAAAGGAGACATGTTATTACTAGAAAACGGTTCGTCTAAAACGGTTCGAGTTCAAGGTAATTTTGTATCAGATGAAGAGATTGATCGTGTCGTAGATCATGTAAAATCGCAAATGAAGCCAACCTATTTATTCGATCAGCAGGAGCTGTTAAAAAAACAGCAGACGTTTTCAACACAGGAAGATGATGAATTATTCTATGAAGCGTGTGAGTTTGCTCTAAACCAGGACGGTGCTTCAGCATCAAGCCTGCAACGCCGCTTCCGTATTGGTTATAACCGCGCTGCAAGATTAATTGATATGATGGAGCAGCAAGGAATTATCTCAGAGGCAAAAGGAAGTAAGCCAAGAGACGTGCTGATTACAGAAGATGAACTGCATGAACTTGAAAATAAAACGGCCAGCTATTAAAGTAAAGACCTGGCTTGCTACGGCTATTTTAGCAAAGTAGCTTAAGCCAGGTCTTTATGTATGTAACAAGATTAGGTTATTTTGGAAGTGCGAGAACAGAGATAAAGGTTTGTCAGATTACAAAAAATGATTTAGTATATGTAGGGGTAACATTTCATTGTTTTTTCCAGTTTGATTTGGAAAGCATAACTAGTAATGAGGACGTCAGCTCACAAGCGATATGATACGGCTCCTCGATAATGAGTGTGAGAGGCAATGGCGAATAACCATCAAGACATTATCGATTTAATTGAAATTCGGAAAGAAAAACAATCCCAAACGGATGATGCTATTCAATCCTTTTATGATGAATATGTTTTGTTTGTGATGCGGTATACAAATATTCGAGAAAAAGTGAGAGCGGCTCACCTTTTTCGTGAGCGTACAGGACTTTCGCAGGAACAAATGCAGCTAAGCGACAAAGAGTATTTATTTCAACATTGGTTTGCATTTGATTATGTTACAATTCAAGGCCGAACATTGTTGCAGCAGTTTATAAGTGAAAAAGCAGCTACACGAAATGAAACATTTTTAATTCAAAGTGCTTTGTTTTTAACAAGTGTATTAGAGCCGATTATTGTATCAAAAGTATGTGAGTCTTTTTACGTAAAAGGATATAGTCCATTGACAAACAAGCAGGTTATCATCAAAGATGTAAAAGGAAGGTTTAAGAACACAGATGTTGAAAAAGTATTATGGGTTCGGAAAATAAAGTCACTCGGTTATGACGTATTAGTAGGCTCTTACTTTATACAAGCAGAAGCTAGTATGGAGAAGCTACATCAATCACTGAATCAAAATGAAAAACTCACTTGGAGACAATTTTTAAAAAGATATGCGGTTGCCTATTTGACTGAGGTCCGAGTCTTTCAAAAATAGCCAAAAGTCAAGGCTCTCAAAGCCTGTTGAGAAATTTGCAGAAGTGATATAATATGCAGCTGTTGTCATTTTACACAAACAAATGCGAAGAATGACATGTTTGTAAGAGCAATTATTGATAACCGTCATATACTGTCTTACAGATAGACGAATGTTGGAGGTTCTTTATATGACAGTTTACCATTTTGTAGGTATTAAAGGAACAGGGATGAGTGCGTTGGCACAAATCTTAAATGATACGGGCTTTCAAGTTCAAGGTTCGGATATTGAAAAAGAAATCTTTACACAGAAAGCATTAGAAGAGCAGGGGATTCCTGTTCTACCTTTTAATAAAGAAAACATTAAAGAAGGTATGATTGTAATTGCTGGAAATGCGTTTCCTGATACGCATGAGGAAATTGCAGAAGCGATGAAGCGCGATCTACCTGTTGTACGTTATCACCGTTTTTTAGGTGATTATATGAAACAGTTTACAAGTATCGCTGTTACAGGTGCTCATGGTAAAACATCGACCACTGGTATGCTAGCCCATGTTATTCAAGGCGCTGAACCAACTTCATATTTAATTGGAGATGGTACAGGAAAAGGTGTAAAAGATAGCAAATACTTTGCATTTGAAGCTTGTGAATACCGCCGTCACTTTTTATCATATACGCCAGATTATGCAATCATGACGAATATTGATTTTGATCACCCAGATTATTTTGCGAACATTGAAGATGTATTCAGTGCGTTTCAAGAAATGGGCTTACAGGTGAAAAAAGGTATTATTGCCTGTGGCGATGACGAGCATCTTCAGCAAATCCAAGCAAAAGTACCAGTTTTATATTATGGATTAGGTGAAGAAAACGATTTTCAAGCTCGCAATATCGTGAAAAGTACAGCTGGAACAGCATTTGATGTGTTTGTACGCAATACGTTCTTTGCATCATTTGAAATTCCTGGATACGGAGACCATAATATTTTGAATGCTCTATCAGTAATTGCACTATGTCATTATGAAGATATCCCGGTAGCTGTGTTACAAGAGCGGTTTAAGACATACCAAGGTGTAAAGCGACGCTTTAGTGAAAAAAGTGTTGGAAAGCAAGTATTAATTGACGATTACGCGCACCATCCAACTGAGATTAACGCAACAATTTCAGCAGCTCGTCAGAAGTATCCAAATCGAGAAGTAGTTGCTGTATTCCAACCTCATACATTCACAAGAACACAAACGTTTTTAGAGGATTTTGCTACAAGTTTACAGCATGCAGATAAGGTATATTTATGCGATATCTTTGGCTCAGCTCGTGAACAGCAAGGCAAGCTTTCAATTGAAGATTTGCGTAGCAAAATTAATGGAGCAGAGCTTATTGATGAACAAACGATTGAAACATTAAAAGGTCACAATGAAGCAGTTCTTGTATTTATGGGAGCTGGAGATATTCAAAAGTTTGAAGAACTATATCAAAAAACAGTTTCATAATAAAAAAGCTCAGATTAGCTAATCTGAGCTTTTTTGATTGCTTAAATACTTGATTATTTTAAATTCTCTGGATTTAATCCTTTTAATTCTTCTAATACAAAAAGACCGTCCTTACGAATTAACACATCATCAAAGTAAATTTCTCCACCGCCGTATTCAGGGCGTTGTATCATAACCATATCCCAGTGAATGTTTGACTTATTTCCGTTGTACGCATCTTCATAACATTCACCCGGTGTAAAGTGGAAGCTTCCATCAATTTTCTCATCAAATAAAATATCTTGCATAGGATGTTGGATATATGGGTTTACACCAATAGCAAACTCTCCTACAAAGCGAGCACCCTCATCTGTATTAAAAATCTCATTGATACGCTCTGTATCGTTTGCTGTTGCTTCAACAATTTTTCCATTTTCAAACGTCAGCGTTACGTTTTCAAACGTAAATCCTTGATATGGTGAAGGTGTATTATAAGCAATTGTTCCGTTTACTGAATCACGGACGGGAGCTGTGTAGACTTCTCCATCTGGAATGTTCATTTCACCAGCACATTTTACGGCAGGAATATCTTTAATAGAGAAGGTTAAATCAGTCCCTTTTCCTGTTAAACGAACCTTGTCCGTACGATTCATTAGGTCAACAAGTGAATCCATTGCTTTACTCATTTTGCTGTAATCTAAGTTACATACATCAAAGTAAAAGTCTTCAAATGCTTCTGTGCTCATTTTAGCTAGCTGAGCCATTGCATCATTTGGGTAGCGTAAGACGACCCATTTCGTTTTTGGTACACGAATATCACGGTGAACCTTTTTACCGATTGTATTTCCATGAATACGCATTTTATCTCCTGGCACATCAGATTGTTCAAAGATATTGGAACCTGAACGTAATCCAATATAAGCGTCCATTTCCTTCATCACGTTTGCTTCAAAGTTAGCCATCATGCTATATTGTTCTTCTTGTGCACCTTGAAGGAGAGCACGGTCTACCGTATAATCTTTTAATGAAACAAATGGGTACCCACCTGCAGCATATGCCTCTGCTACCAGTGCAGTTACAAGTTCACGCTGCAAGCCAAAGTTTTCAATTAAAACCTTTTCGCCTTTTTGAAGACGAACGGAGTAATTAATTAAATTATGGGCTAAAGTTTGAATTCTAGGATCTTTCATATGTATCCCTCCTTTAAAATAAGCGACAAATGCCACTTCCTTATTGTAACCGATTATTTATTTTTTGTTGATGAATAAAGGGTATTTTAGTTATACTTTCCAAAAGATAAGGCGATAAATAATAAAAGTTTAAGAAAATGAGGAAGATAGTGTATGATAAGGATAAACAATTCCAATTTCTAATCGGATGTTTAAACTGTCTTAAAATTGGGAATGTATTTATATCAACAATATGAACGAGGAGGGGATTAGATATGATTCTTATTTTATATTTAAGCGCTGCAGTAGTCGCTATTGCGATTTTCTATCTTGTTGTTTCAGTATCAAAGACGCTTCGTTCTGTACAACAAACGCTTACTTCTGTGGCAGGAACGCTCGATGGTCTGGAAAAACAAATGACAGGTATTACAACGGAAACAACCGCACTCTTACATAAAACTAATTTATTAGCAGAAGATATCCAACGGAAATCAGAAGCTTTAAATACCGTAGTTGACTCGGTAAAAGGTGTTGGGGACTCAATTCATGATTTAAACAAATCTTTAAAGAACGTCTCTACTAGCGTCTCGCAAAAGGTGGAAGAAAATAAAGAGACCGTTGCGCAAGTTGTTCAATGGAGCAATGTAGCAATGGATGTATGGGAACGACTGAAAGCAAGAAGAAAGCCTGTTCAACAATCTACTGTTGACTCGACTGCTACTGAGTTAGCTAAACCATCACAAAAGCGCTCAAGATCTTATTCTTAAAAGTATACTGGAGGAGAAAGCAATGGCAAATAATCAATCAACAAATAAAGACTTTTTATTAGGAACGATTATTGGAGGAGTAGTAGGAGCAGCGACTGCTTTATTGTTAGCTCCGAAAGCAGGTAAAGAACTAAGAGCGGATTTAAATGAACAAGCGGCTTATGTTCGTTTAAAAACAGAGCAAGTAAAAAATAATGCTGTTGAAAAAGGACAAGAATTCGCTCAAACTGCTAAAGTAAAAACAGCGGACTTGTCCCAAACTATTTCAGAGCAATCATCACAAGTCGTAGATAAAGTGAAAAACTTCAGAAAAGCTGATCAGCATGAAGATAATTTACCCCCAACAAGCCTTGAGGTACTCGCTGATGAAGTAGAGTCTCAAAGTAATGAAGACTTTCAGCAAAAACTAACGGAAGCCCAAGAAGCGTTAGATGAAGTCGAAAGCAATATCAACCGTCCTTAAATGTGCTAGTAAGCGTTCATCTCATTGAACGCTTTTTTTTGTGACTATCCAATGTGTCAATTTATTGTGAATGAGTAATTGAGAAGGTAAAATAAAGAAAAAAACTTAAAAGGATGATGGAAATGAAGAAAATTATAAGCGTAGAAGAGTTTAATGAAGTAGTCAATGAAAATGAATCATTTCTATTTTTAAAGCATAGTACAACTTGTCCGATTAGTGGCGCCGGTCATGAAGCATTCTCAAATTATGTAAACAATCAAAACTCAGTGAAAGCATACTATTTACACGTGCAAGAAGCACGCCCGCTATCAAACTATATTGCTGAGACATATGGTGTTAAACATGAATCACCACAAGCACTTTTCTTTGAAGATGGTAAAGTGAAGTGGGACATTTCACATTGGAAGATTACTGAAGAAGAACTAAGTAAAAGAGTAAGTAAATAAAAGAAGTGGAAAAAGCTTGCGTGATGATTATTTGCGCAAGCTTTCGTTTATTGTGCTTCAGCTTATTTTCGTATAAAATGAATAGTAACTTAGTCTTTCTCCTCTATCTATATCCTCCTAGATCAACAGATTCTTCAAAGGACTTCTGTGTCTTTGCTATTTCTGGCAGAGAGATAAACAAGTGAATATTGATTACCGTAAAGGTGGAAGGGTGGAAACAAATGGCGAAACAAGATTTACAGCAACTACGTTCTCAAATCGATGAACTGAACCTACAGCTACTAAAAGTTATTAATGAAAGAGGAATGCTCGTTCAGGAAGTTGGTAAGCTAAAAGGGGTACAAGGAACGAATCGTTTTGATCCCGTTCGTGAAAGGGTAATGCTTGATTTAATCGTTGAGAAAAATGAAGGGCCATTTGAAACATCTACCTTGCAGCATATTTTCAAAGAAATTTTTAAAGCGAACCTTGAGCTTCAAGAAGATGACCATAGAAAAGCGCTTCTTGTCTCAAGAAAGAAAAAGCCAGATAATACAATTGTCATGGTAAAAGGAGAAGCAATTGGCGATGGTAGTCAGCGGTTTATTGCGGGCCCTTGTGCAGTGGAAAGCTATGAACAAGTTGCTGAGGTGGCAAAAGTAGTTAAGCAGCAAGGAATTAAGCTTCTTCGAGGTGGAGCTTATAAGCCTAGAACATCACCATATGACTTTCAAGGGTTGGGGTTAGAAGGTCTGAAGATTTTAAAGCAAGCTGCTGATGAGTACGATTTAGCCGTTATTAGTGAAATTGTGACCCCTGGTGATATTGAAACAGCACTTGATTATGTAGACGTTATTCAAATTGGCGCACGAAACATGCAAAACTTTGAATTACTAAAAGCAGCAGGAAGCGTGAATAAGCCTGTATTACTAAAAAGGGGTTTAGCTGCTACAATCGATGAATTTATTAATGCTGCTGAATACATTATGTCAAAAGGAAATGGTCAAATTATCTTATGTGAACGCGGGATTCGGACATATGAGCGAGCAACTCGCAACACATTAGATATTTCAGCTGTTCCAATCTTGAAAAAAGAAACTCATTTACCAGTTCTTGTAGATGTTACGCATTCCACAGGTCGAAGAGATTTACTGCTCCCAACTGCCAAAGCAGCGCTCGCAATTGGAGCTGATGGAGTAATGGCAGAAGTTCATCCAGACCCTGCTGTTGCACTATCAGATTCTGCGCAGCAGATGAATATCCCTCAATTTAATGAATTTATGAGTAAGTTAAAGCCACTTTGTAACCGAAATTTATAAATGAGAAGCCTGAAACTCATGTTTCGGGCTTCTTTTACGAAAAACTGTGCTGTCATAGATAGAAAAAAAGCAATAATGTTGCATCTTTACAATAAGTTTGCTAAAAATAGGAAATGATAAAAAGGCAGAATCATTTTTTGAAAATCTGGTGAAATTTGTCGAAAAAAGGCACTAAAGGCGTTGCGGTTCAGCACATAGTGTCGTATAGTAGTTACAGATATTCGCTATAATTCTGTCAATTATTTTTTTATTCAAGTCCCTGTATGTACGTGTATATACATAAGAACTTTTGATGATTTATGAATAGACGTTATATAGAATGGGTATTTAATTGGTATATAAAAATCATGAATGAAAATCTTACAACTATTTCGTTATATGCAAGAAGGGTTTATATACGTAATTACAAGTTATCATTTAAGGGCAAAATAAGTGAACAAGTAATAAAAAAGGAGTGTGTCGTTATGAACGTAACAATTTATGATGTAGCAAGAGAAGCGAGTGTATCAATGGCAACGGTTTCGCGCGTTGTGAACGGAAACCCTAACGTGAAGCCTTCGACAAGAAAAAAAGTACTGGAAACAATTGAGCGTTTGGGCTATCGTCCTAACGCAGTAGCAAGAGGGTTAGCAAGTAAAAAAACAACAACAGTAGGGGTTATTATCCCAGATATTTCAAGTATCTTTTACGCAGAACTTGCACGTGGTATTGAAGATATCGCTACAATGTATAAATACAACATTATTCTAAGTAACTCCGATCAAAACCAAGATAAAGAACTTCATCTATTAAATACAATGCTAGGTAAACAAGTAGACGGAATTATTTTCATGAGTGGAAATTTAACGGAAGAGCATGTAGAAGAGTTAAAGAAGTCACCAGTTCCGATTGTATTAGCAGCGTCTATTGAATCTACAAACCAAATTCCATCTGTCACAATCGATTATGAACAAGCAGCATATGATGCGGTTAAGTCTTTAATTGACAATGGTCACAGTAAAATTGCATTCTTAGCAGGTACTCTAGAAGAGCCTATTAATCATGCCCAAAAATTAAAAGGTTATGAAAGAGCATTAACAGATCATCAAATAGACGTTCTGGATTCTTATATCGTGGAAGGCGATTACACATACGATTCAGGTATTGAAGCAGTTGAAAAGCTATTTGAAGAAAATGAAAAACCAACGGCTATCTTTGTAGCTACTGATGAGATGGCTCTAGGTGTTATTCATGGCGCACAAGATCGTGGATATAACGTGCCAAATGATCTTGAGGTTATTGGATTTGACAATACGCGTTTGGCTACGATGGTACGTCCGCAGTTAACTTCTGTTGTTCAACCAATGTATGATATTGGTGCAGTAGCTATGAGATTATTAACGAAGTATATGAATAAAGAAACAGTGGATAGTAGCATTGTTCAGCTTCCACACCGTATTGAATACAGACAGTCAACGAAATAAATAGAAATTTCCATAAGTAGCTAATGTGCTTAGTTATGCAGAAACACATTGAAGTTGCCATTAGTGGGGAGAGAGGGTATGAAGAAATTTGATCTATTAACGCCTATAGGGATACTGATTGGTATCTCTATGGTTGCGTTTGGCGTTATTTCTAGCGGCGGAGTACAAGGTTTTTTAATTTTTATTGATTTCCCGTCCATGCTTATTGTCTTGGGGGGAGTTTTCGGAGCTCTATGCGTCAGCTTTCCGATTAGGCAGCTTCGTAATATGTGGAGAGTTGGTTTACAAGCTTTTCAATCAAAGGAATCAAATGTTGATGAACTAATAGAAAAATTTGTACAGCTATCAGAATTAGCAAGGCGTGAAGGGTTATTGGCACTGGAAGCAGAAATGGACAAGGTTCATGATCCATTCGTGCGGAAAGGGCTGCTATTAGCAATTGACGGCGTAGAGCCTGAAGTAATTAAAGAAATGTTAGAAGCAGAAATTATTGGAATTGAAGAGCGTCATTCTAAGGGAAGAAGCGTGTTTGAAAAAGCTGGCGATTATGCTCCGGCTTGGGGAATGGTAGGAACATTAATTGGACTTGTTTTAATGTTAAGAAACTTGAATACCCCTTCTACGCTTGGCCCGAATATGGCTATTGCACTTTTGACGACATTATATGGTTCTCTTCTTTCAAATTTATTATTTCAACCAATTGCAGCCAAGCTAGCAGTGAAAACAGAGCAGGAAGTATTTATGAAAGAAGTAGTAATTGAAGCAGTTGTCGGTTTGCAAAGCGGTCAAAACCCGAGATTATTGCAAGAAAAGCTAAAAGCATTTATACCCGCTAAAAAAGCAAGACAATCTCAGCTTAATGAGAGGGCTAGCGTCCGTGAAGCGTAGAAAAAAAGTTCAGCACTCTTCACAGTCGAACAAATGGATGGTGACGTTTGCAGACCTTGTTACGTTAATATTAGTGTTTTTTATTTTACTTTTCTCTATGTCTAATATCGATAATATTAAGTTTAAGCAATTAGTAAATTCTTTAGGATTATCAGAGTCTAACGGAGCAGATGCTTCTATTATTGAACTTGAATCATCTTCACAGTCGCAAGAGGGAAATAATAAAAAAGTCCTTAGTAACAAGTCAGCAGAGCTTAATCGTATTCTTTTACAGGTACAACAATATCTTGAGGAAAATAACCTTCAGGAAGTGATAACTGCGAATCGTGATGAGCGAGGAGTCGTTTTGGTATTACAAGAACAGGTATTATTTGAGACAGGAGAAGCGGAGATTTTAAAAAAAGGCTACCCGTTCCTAAATAAGTTGGGCGCACTTTTTACGACGATACCTAATCAGATAAAAATTGAAGGCTATACCGATAATCGACCGATTAAAACGTACCGTTATCCATCGAACTGGGAGTTATCTACTGCAAGAGCGAGCAGCGTCATTCGTTATTTTATAGCTCATTATGATTTAAAGTCTGAGCAATTTATCGCTATCGGCTACGGGGAAGCAAATCCTGTTGTTGAAAATACGTCAGAAGCCAATATGCAAAAGAATCGACGCGTTGAGATTATTATTTCTGACCCGACCAATGAGTAGTTATTCAGAGCATGGCCTCTTCTTATGATATGAGAAGAGGCCATGCTTTTTAGTGAGACGAAGCTTCTTTCTGATGCGAGCGAATAGGAAAGAGCGCTCGAGAGACAGTCTGAGCATTCTTTTCTTCAATTTCTTGCCTTCTTGGAATAGGATCATAAATTCCATCTTCATCATCCCATTTTGTACAAATTGGGATGGGCGCTTCTCTTTCCCACTTTTGAACCCAAGTGGTCGGTAAGTTTCCTGTAATCGATTGCTTTTCTAACATCGCCAGCCAAATAAAGGACCAAGCACGTGGAACCACCCGCCAAATATCATACCCTCCACCACCTACTCCAATCCACTTTCCATTGCAGTATTTATGAGCGATTTCATGCGCAACTTTTGGGATTTCTCGATACATTTTAGTCGTGCCGCAGAGGTGAGTAAGAGGATCATAGTAATGAGAATCAGCACCGTTTTGAGTTAAGATAACGTCAGGTTTAAAGAACGCAGCAACCGCTTCAAGCGATGTTTTATAGGCGTGTAACCATGAATCGTCTTCTGTATAGGCATCAACTGGTATATTAAATGAATATCCGTATCCTTTATTATGTCCGCGCTCGTTTACATCGCCAGTTCCAGGGAATAGGTATCTACCCGTTTCGTGAATAGATAAAGTACATACAGAAGGATCGTCGTAAAAAGTCCACTGCACGCCATCACCGTGATGAGCATCTGTATCGACATATAAAATGCGGGCACTGTATTTTTCTTGCATATAGCGAATAGCTACCGCACTATCATTATAGATGCAAAAGCCGGATGCTTTTCCTCGAAAGCCATGGTGAAGTCCACCACCAAGATTTAGTGCATGGTTAGCTTTTCCTGTCATTACTTGATCTACGGCAGTAAGTGTACCACCAACGAGAAATGCACTAGCTTCGTGCATGTTATGAAAAATAGGCGTATCTTCCGTTCCCAGTCCATAGCTTTCACCTTTTGTTGTCGATAAACTTCCTAATCCAGCATCTTTAACAGCTTGTATATAAGCAGGGTCATGAACAAGCGCTAGTTCTTCGTCAGTAGCCATTCTGGGTAAGACAATTTGTTTATCTGTTAGCATTCCAGATTCCAGCAATAGTTCATAAGTTAGCTTTACTCGGAGCTGGTTAAAAGGGTGATGGTGGTTAAATTTATAGGTTAATAAATCTTCAGAGTAAATAAAGACGGCATCTTGTTTTTTCATAACGTACTCTCCAGTGGTTTTGGCCAAATAACTTCGTAGCCGTGATCACGTAAATCATTAATAATGCTAAGCGGGTTAAATGTTTGAACTCTAAAAACGAGTACTTTATATCGATCATCTTTATGAGGATATACTAGGACGCTCAAGATGTTCGTACGGTGTTGACCAAAAATAGCTGTCACATCACTTAAAACACCAGCTTGGTTTTTAACTTTCACTTCAATATGTGACCCAGGCTTATGTGACCCAGTTAGCTGAATAAAGCTACGCAATAAGTCTCGTTCGGTAACGACACCGATTAGACGGTTCTCTTGTGTAACAGGTATGCATCCAATTTGGTTTTCATAGAAGACGTTTGCGACATCTTCTACAAAATCAAGAGGGTGTGCAGTAATAACATTCTTTTGCATGATGCGATGAATAGGTTCTGATAATTCAGTGGACTGTGAAGATGGATTTAAAATTGATGGACTAGCATCTCGTATATCACGATCAGAGATGATACCAACAATATGATGTGCATGATTCACAATTGGAATATGACGAATTTTATATGTATCTAGCAAATGAAGTGCTTCAGCAATGGTATCAGTCGGTGCTAGAGTAATAACATCTTGAATCATAATCTCTTCAACAAGCATATAAAACGCCTCCTTATCAATACATAAAGCGATTTTGAAAACGCAGATGATCAAATGATTGAACGCTATCTAAATTGACTCTTTTTCCTATTCGAGCCATTAAACAGTTGGCTGGATGTGAGCTGATTTCCGGGTCATCTGTTGCATACCAGGTTAATCCACCCGTGTTCATCATTTTTTCCATAATTTTACGATATTCCCACACGTTTAAGCCTGTTCCTTTTAAATCCCAATGCCAATAATATTCTGTTGTAATAATAATATAATCTTCCATGGCATCATCCATCATTGAAACTTTTAATAAGCTTTTGCCAATCGAGTAGCTTCTAAATGGAGCTGCTACTTCAATGGCACCCAGTTCAATTAAATTATCCATTTTCCCTTCAGACCACCTTTCTAAGGGGTCTGGATATAAGAAGGTGACATAGCCAACAACCGTATGGTTGATGCGTGCAACAATAATTCTACCTTCGGGCAAGTCGGCAATTTCAACTAGAGCTTGCTTTTGCTGTTCAGCGGGTCTAAAAGCTGTTAATTCTTGATGGAAATCTAGCTGTGCTAATGTTGTAGAGGAAACGGGACCTTCAATAACTAACGTCCCAACAGGAGTTTTAACTTCTTTCATATTGTATGTTTTGATGTGATTCAACAAGGTCACCACCTTTATTCGGTCTTATCTGTATTATACATAAAATCGAGATAAATGAAGCGTTTTCAATAAATTTATCGAGAAAAAAGGAAATTGGTAAAATTAGTCGAATTATTCTATCGAGAACAGAGCATCATCCCAATAAATATTTTTAAAATTGAGAAAATTAAAGCTCTGTTATATAATAGGAATGAGAATATTTACATAAGGGGGAGTTTGTGATGAAAGTGGAAGCGCTTCCTGTAATTAACGGTGAGTATAATTTACAGGACTATGATCAAATGTATACAGAATTTGATTGGTCGCAGGTGGAAAAAGAATTTTCTTGGCATGAAACAGGTAAACTAAATGCTGCCTATGAAGCAATCGATAGGCACGCAAACTCTACGCGTAAAAACAAAGTAGCGCTTTATTACAGGGATGCGAATCGTAATGAAAAGTATACGTATCGTGAAATGAAAGATTGGTCGAATAAAGCAGCGAACGTTTTAAAGCAGGCAGATGTTGAAAAAGGAGATCGCGTTTTTATTTTTATGCCGAGATCCCCGGAATTGTATTTTGCTCTTTTAGGTGCTATTAAACTAGGTGCTATTGTTGGTCCATTGTTTGAAGCATTTATGGAAGGTGCTGTAAAAGATCGACTTGAAGATAGTGAAGCGAAAGTATTAATTACAACTCCAGAATTACTCCAACGTGTACCCGTTCAGGAACTACCCGCTTTAAAGCATGTTCTTCTTGTAGGTGAAGAAGTAGAAGAGCATGGACCATTTTTAGATTTTAATCAGCGTATTGCACAAGCAAGTAAAGAAGTTGAAATTGAATGGGTTGATCGAACTGATGGTATGCTGTTGCACTACACATCAGGTTCAACTGGTAAGCCAAAAGGTGTTTTACATGTTCATAATGCGATGCTACAACACTATCAAACTGCTAAATGGGTGTTGGACTTAAAAGATGAAGATGTTTATTGGTGTACGGCTGATCCCGGTTGGGTTACAGGCACATCTTACGGTATTTTTGGCCCGTGGCTAACTGGTTCAACAAATGTCATTATTGGTGGGCGCTTTAGTCCAGACTCATGGTATCAGGCTCTTGAAGAATACGGTATTACCGTATGGTATAGTGCGCCTACTGCTTTTCGTATGCTAATGGGAGCAGGAGATGAACTTGTAAAACGCTATAATCTATCTCAGCTTCGTCATGTTTTAAGTGTAGGTGAACCGCTAAATCCTGAAGTTGTGCGATGGGGAATGAAGGTGTTTCAAAAGCGTATTCATGATACGTGGTGGATGACAGAAACAGGTGCTCAAACGATTTGTAACTACCCGTGCATGAAGATTAAGCCAGGATCAATGGGCAAGCCGATTCCAGGCGTAACAGCAGCTATTGTGGATGATCAGGGCCAAGAACTTCCACCGTATCGAATGGGGAATTTAGCGATTAAAAAAGGTTGGCCTTCTATGATGCATACAATTTGGAATAACCAAGCAAAATATGAATCTTATTTTATGCCAGGTGATTGGTATGTATCAGGAGATTCAGCTTATATGGATGAAGACGGTTATTTCTGGTTCCAAGGGCGAATTGATGATGTTATTATGACGGCTGGTGAGCGAGTAGGACCGTTTGAAGTCGAAAGTAAGCTTGTGGAACATCCAGCAATTGCTGAAGCGGGCGTTATCGGAAAACCAGATCCGGTTCGTGGTGAGATTATCAAAGCATTTATCGCATTGAGAGATGGGCACGAGCCTTCAGATGAGCTGATTGAGGAAATACGTCAGTTCGTGAAAAAAGGGTTGGCTGCTCATGCAGCACCGCGTGAAATTGAATTTAGAGACAAGCTTCCAAAAACAAGAAGCGGTAAGATTATGCGACGTGTTTTAAAAGCATGGGAGTTAGATCTTCCAACAGGTGATTTATCAACTATGGAAGATTAATCGAAAAAAGAGGCTGGGACCTAAGTAATTCAGCCAATGATAAACCTGAACGGTTGAGAGTTCCTCACTTTTAATTGTTCAGGTTTTTTGTTGATTGTGAAAACAATGTTGGAAACAGGGTGGAACGGAGTGTAGGACACTCGACTCCTGCGGGAAAGAGAGGGAAACCTGAGATCATGCAGCGCAACGAGGAAGCTCAGGTTCCTCCACGCGAAAAGCGAGCGGCCGTAGTGCAATGGAACGAACGTGTTCTGACAACGTAAAGAGGTGAGAAAAGGGAGTGTTCGTCTTTTTGGAAATTTGTTTTGTTATGTCTCACTCTCTTTTAGTTTTTATCACATAGATTGCTACTTGAATTTTAAAATGAAATCATTCATAATAATGCTGTATAGATTTTTTTAATATAAAATGCAGAGATAGGAAAAAGTAGTAGCTGTCTCCCTGTTAAAGAGAGCTGGTGGTCGGTGTAAATCAGCCATAGACAGATATGAAGTACATCCTTGAGCATCTTTTGTGAACGTGTTAGTAGCAAAAGACGGGAAGACCGTTACATCGTTTAAGTGGAAAATAACCGTTGTTATTTTCAAATAGGGTGGTACCGCGATATTTTCGTCCCTTCTTTTATAGAAGGGGCGTTTTTGTGTTGTTTTGAAAGATATATTAAAGGAGAGAAACTTAGATGAACATTTTACAAGATCTTGAATTCCGTGGTCTTATTAATCAACAAACGGATGAAAAAGGATTAAGTGAGTTATTAAATTCTGAATCAGTTCGCTTATACTGTGGATTCGACCCAACGGCTGATAGCTTACACATTGGTCATTTATTACCCGTGTTAATTTTACGTCGCTTCCAGCAAGCTGGTCATCAACCAATTGCACTAGTTGGTGGAGGTACAGGTCTTATTGGAGATCCAAGTGGGAAAAAAGCAGAACGTACGTTAAATGAAAAAGAAACGGTAGCGATGTTTAGTGATCGTATTAAAGGTCAGCTATCTCGCTTCTTAGATTTTGAAAACGGGGATAATCAAGCGGTTATTGCAAATAACTATGACTGGATTGGATCTCTAGATGTGATTACATTCTTACGTGATATCGGCAAAAACTTTGGTATTAATTATATGATGGCAAAAGATTCTGTTCAATCACGCATTGAGTCAGGAATTTCTTTCACAGAATTTAGCTACATGATTTTACAGTCTTATGACTTCTTAAACTTATACAAAACGTATAACTGTAAGCTGCAAATTGGGGGAAGCGACCAGTGGGGGAACATTACAGCTGGCCTTGAACTAATTCGTAAATCTGAAGAAGATGCAAAGGCATTTGGTTTAACAGTTCCGCTTGTAACAAAAGCTGACGGTACAAAGTTCGGTAAAACAGAAGGTGGAGCAGTTTGGTTAGATGCTGAAAAGACAAGCCCTTATGAGTTCTATCAGTTCTGGATCAACACAGATGACCGCGATGTTGTAAAATACTTAAAATATTTTACGTTCTTATCTCATGAAGAGATTACAGCGCTTGAAGCATCTGCCAATGAAGCGCCTGAAAAACGTGAAGCTCAAAAAGCGTTAGCGGGTGAAATGACAGAACTTGTTCATGGGAAGGCAGCTCTAGAGCAAGCAATTCGTATTTCACAAGCGTTATTTAACGGTAACATTGCTGAGTTAACTGCAGGAGAAATTAAAGAAGGATTTAAAGATGTACCTTCTTACAATCATAGTGGTGAAGAAGTAGGACTTATCGATTTACTTGTTGAAAGTAAAATTTCTCCGTCTAAACGTCAAGCACGTGAAGATGTAACAAACGGGGCAATTTATATTAATGGAGAACGTATTCAAGATCTTCAAAAAGTAATGACGGAAGCAGACCGTATTGAAGGGCAGTTCACAGTTATTCGACGCGGTAAGAAAAAATATACGTTAATTCAATATTAATGAAAAGACGCTCAAGTTTGAGCGTCTTTTTTCATGAGTAAACAAAAAAAGATTCCCAATAGAGGGAATCTTTTTTTACTATTAACGAGAGTAGAACTCTACGATTAGTGCTTCGTTGATTTCAGGAGATAATTCAGTACGCTCAGGTAAGCGAGTGAAAGTACCTTCTAATTTTTCTGCATCTACAGTTAAGTAGTCTGGTACGAAGTTTGTAGCTTCTACAGATTCTTTAATAATTGAAAGGTTGCGAGATTTTTCGCGAACACCAATCACTTGACCAGGTTGTACACGGTAAGAGGGAATGTCAACGCGTTTACCATCAACTAAGATGTGACCGTGGTTAACTAATTGACGAGCTTGACGACGAGTGCGTGCAAGACCCATACGGTATACTAAGTTATCAAGACGAGCTTCTAAAAGAATCATGAAGTTCTCACCGTGCTTACCAGTTAATTTACCAGCAGCAACGAATAAGTTACGGAATTGACGCTCGTTTACGCCATACATGTGACGTAATTTTTGCTTTTCTTGTAATTGTAAACCGTACTCAGAAATTTTCTTGCGTTGTCCTGGGCCATGTGGACCTGGAGCGTAAGGGCGTTTTTCTAATTCTTTACCTGTACCGCTTAGAGAAAGACCTAAACGACGAGAAATTTTCCAACTTGGACCTGTATAACGAGCCATGATGACTCCTCCTTGTTTGTGTTTTTATTTTATGCAAAACAAAAACAGACACATTCTAACGATATGCTCATTTTGTTTTCATGTACCATCGCTCTAGCAGCAGAGAGTTACACGATACACCATCAGCTCATGCTGAGGAACAAAATGAAAAAACATAAAGAAGACTGTATAAGCTGCAATATTTTACACAACGAGTATTATATGTTTTCTACATCAGATTGTCAAGCTTGTTAATTTAAAAGGTTATGATAGGAAAAAACAGGATTTTTTATTATAATAAAAGAATGGTTTAGAAGAGGAATTAATGGTGTAGGTGATAATGAAATGAATCAACAAGAAGTTTTGAGAGAATTAAAAGGACGTTTATTTGAATTAACGCACGTTAATGACAATGCTGAATCATTACGACAAACATTAGATAAAATGGTGCAGAGCATCATTTCTATATTGGAATCTAGCAGTGGTTTTATTGCGTTAAAAGCAAGAGAACTCTATGGCTATAAATTAATAGCATCTGTAAATAAAAAAGGTAATCAAAGCAATGATAAGGGTGAAAAAGAGGTATTAGACCTTCTTAACTCTTTACCGTTACATACTCAACAAAGCTATTATGTGACAGATTCGTATATTGTAATGGCGCTAACAATTGAGCATTACCATTGTTTGTTTGGTATAGAAAGAACGAATTTAGTAAAGGGAAATAGTAATAGCTTTTTAACAGAGCTTAGCAAGCAGTGTATTGCATTTCTAAAGAAAGTATATGCCCATTATCAAACATCCATTGATAAGGCGCGATATAAGGAGCTATACGAATTAACAGAAGCATTTAACCGTTCCATGAACATGGATTACATATTAGAAAAAGTGATAAGCGTATTGGAAGGTATGTATCCAACGTATCAACATAAAATTTATGTTGCCCATGATTATCGTGGGCGGTATATCGATAAAATCTTGCCCCTATCATACGATGATCAAGAGCTAATGAATATTTATGTGACAGGTGAGGTTGACGTAGTTTCAACAGATAGTACAGGCTGCAAAGTTTATGCACCTCTTGTAGGTTCGCAGGGAACTTATGGTGTGCTTATTATGGAAAAGAGTACACCGTCTTTTTTTTCACATTCAGAAATCCCCTTTATTAAGCAATTAATCAGCGTCACAGCAGGGGCATTGGAGAAGGTACAGCTTTATGTACGTTCGCAAAAGAACCTTACCGATTTAAAGCTCATTAATGAAACATCACGTCATTTAAACGAAAAATTAAATCTACACGACGGTATTCATTATGTGTCGAATCGAATTATGACATCATTTGATGCTCAAGAGGTTGGCGTAATCTTCTTTGAAGATGATTATTATGCCCCATTAAAAGGAAACACTGCATTTTTTGACACCCCTGGTGCGAGATACTATATTGAGTATGCATATAAAAGAATTACTCAGGAGAATGAAGCGTTGTTTATAAACAATATAGTTGGAGAGCTGAATGATGAACTTGTTACATTTCAATCACTAATTGCTGTACCGATGGTTCAAGACCAACAGTTAAAAGGTATGGTAATGGTTCTTCATAAGCAACCTTATTTCTTCTCTTTTGATACATTTAAGCTCGTTCAGGAGATTGTTCATCATTCAACGCTTGCATTTGTGAACGCGATGCTGCGAGATGAATTAGAAAAGTTAGTCGTGACAGATCATTTGAGTAAGCTTTATTCGAGGAAACACTTGGATCAGTGTATTGAAGAGTCTATGAGAAAAGATTCGGGCGGCTCATTTATTTTATTAGATATTGATAATTTTAAGAGAATAAACGATACATATGGTCATCAAGTAGGAGATGATATTATCATTCAAATATCAAATCTTATTAGAGGGAATATTAGGTTAAATGATGTAGCAGCAAGGTGGGGCGGGGAAGAATTAGCTGTTTACTTGCCCTGCACTACATTAAGTATCGCAAAGCGCATAGCGAATCGGCTTGTTAAGCGTGTAGAAGAAGAAACAATCCCAAAGACAACAATTTCCTCTGGTATTTCTTTTTGGTCTCAAGAACAACAAGATTCAACTGAGAAACTATTTAAGCGGGCTGACCTAGCATTGTATGAAGCGAAAAAAAGAGGGAAAAACCAACCCGTTATTCAAGAGTATAAATAATAAAGAGGATGCTTAAGCATCCTCTTTATTATTTATTACATTGCTTCTAGCAAAGCTTCAACAAACTTCTCTAAATAAGCTTGGTCTAGTTCATCAAAACGGTTTTTAATTGGGCTATCGATGTCCAACACACCAATTAATTTATCGTCTTTTACAATAGGGACAACAATCTCTGATTGAGATGCAGCATCGCAAGCGATATGACCGGGAAACTGATGTACATCAGCAACAAGCTGCGTTTGTTGTGTTTCAGCGGCAGTTCCACAAACACCTCTTCCAAATGGAATTCTTACGCATGCTGGTAAGCCCTGGAAAGGGCCAAGCACTAGCTGATTCCCTTCCGTTAAATAAAATCCAACCCAGTTTACATCTTCTAAAAACTGGTTTAAAAGTGCTGAAGCATTAGAAAGGTTTGCGATCAGATTATTTTCTCCGTCAATTAATGCACGAAGTTGCTTTAAAACAAGTTCATAATTTTTTTCTCTTGATTCGCTATAATTTTCGACATGAAACATGTTATTCTCCCCCATTCAACATAAAACGTATAAAATGTATCAAAGCGCGTCGTTCTGTTCATGACTTTGTCGATAAAAGATTACAGGAACTTAGAAGCTTATCACGAATTATGTAGATAAGCCCATAAAACCCTTTTAAATAATGTAACGATTTCTCTCGGATTTTGCAATGACTTTGATTGTGTATAAGAAGACGTGATTCCTGCTTAAATATCACTTGATTGAAAAAAGATGAGGTGGTAAAAATGGTTGCTCAAGCTAAAACGAAGGAACGAATTATTGACGCTGCGGTTTCATTATTTAACGCGAAAGGTTTTGATGGAACTTCAGTACGCGAGATTGCTACAAAAGCAAAGGTGAACGTAGCGAATATTTCATATTACTTTGAAGGTAAAGAAGGGCTATTAGAAACGCTTGTTACAACTTACTTTGAAGGCTATATAGCAGAACTTGAAAATGAATTTGAACTCAGGGAATATAAAGATGCTAAGGAGTGTTTACAGGGGATGGTCTCTGCTGTACTGAATTATCAGCACGAAAACCGTACAATTGCGCGGCTTGTATATCGCGAGATTTCACTAGACACGACGTTCATAAGAGAAGTTATGACAACATACTTAACAAAAGAAAAGTACTACCTTAAAACCGTTTTAGAAAAAGGAATGGAAGATAGGGAATTTCGAAAGGTTAACCCTTCATTTATCATTATTCAGCTGAAAGCACTGCTTTCGATGCCCTACCTTCATCCACAATATTTAACAGAGGTATTATATATTATGCCTCAAGAAACCTACTTTTTAGAGCAATACAATGGCGAACTAACTGCTTGGATTCGAACGATGCTATATGAACAGCGTGAACCGAAAAAGCAAGTGTACGTGCGTTTAACAAGAAAATAGCGTTTCGTAACCTTGACCGAGGTCCTTCGCACAATGGGCATCTGATCCATAGACAAGAGGGATCTTTTTTTTGCGTGCTAATTCAAGCACATCAGGAGCAGGGTATGCTTCTTGACAAAGAGGTTTAAAGAGTCCAGCTGCATTATAATCAAGCTCCAAGTTTTGTTGCTGAATAGCTAATAAAATCGTATTAATTTTTTCAGTAAATCGATTTGGACACGGAAATTGCTTTTTGAATTTGTGAACAAGTGTGATATGTCCAATTCGCTTCGGCTTAAAAAGTCCTAGGTCATAGTTTACAGACTTCAACAGCGTTTCGTAGTACTTATCATATGTTTTGCTTACACTCCCAAATTTCTGTACAATATGAGCAAATGCTTCGGGGCTATAATCTAAACAAAAGTACTGACGGTCAAATCTTAAAAAGTGAACAGACAGTATGCTGTCGTCTAAGTGAGGGCCGTATTCATTTAAAAATTGCGTAGTTTTCGTTTCAAATCCATCAATATAATCCACTTCAAGTCCAACGTTGATTTTTAAATCGTTGGCATACTGCTCTTTTATGTGATGGACATCTTTTAAATAATTTTCAAGCTGTGTCATCGACATGCCGCTATCTTGTTCCGGAGTTGGGTCAACAAAATTCTCAGGAATCGGGGCATGCTCTGTAAATGAAATTTCCTGGAAGCCTAATTGGATGGCTTTCTCTACATAAGCCTGTAATGAATCCTGTGAGCCATGTGGACAAAATGGTGTGTGGATATGTCGGTCTACCTTCATCAACTTGCATCACTCCTTTCATTTTCTTTAATTGTAACGTTGCAGGCTAAAACTTCAACTGTAGAACTCAAAATTTCAGCAATTTTGTCGATGAATTTAGAAAAGCAAAAGGTTTTTCTTTGAAAGAAATGATAAAAGGAGACACAGTCGACAAATTGCCAATATTTTGTGTGAAAAAATTAAAATTTTTGCTCAAAAGCAAGGCTTTACATGGTATCATAAAAACATTGACGCTTAAACATTTAAAGGATTACAATAACCCTTTTTATAAATAGGAAACTTGTCATGTAGAACGTATTGTAAGGGGGCTTAGTATGGAATTTATTATTGCACTAATCATACTAATTATTGGATTAGTTGTGTACGGAATGTTTTCACGAAAAAAAATTTATCAGGAAATTGACCGGCTTGAATCTCGTAAGATGGAGTTAGAGAATATGCCGGTGGCAGAGGAAATTTCAAAAGTAAAAGAACTAAACATGACAGGTCAAACTGAAGAGCTATTTGAACGCTGGCGTGAACATTGGGATGAAATCGTAGCAACTGAGCTTCCAAAAGTTGATGAATTACTTTTTGAAACGGAAGAATGTGCAGATAAATACCGCTTTAAAAAAGCGAAGCAACTATCTATACATATTAATGAACTGTTAGATAAAACAAAGGCTGAGATTGAGAACATATTAACAGAATTACAAAATCTCATTGGCAGCGAACAAAATAATCGTCATGATATTGAAGAGCTTAACCAGTTGCACCGTCATGTAAAGAAAAAGTTGCTAGCGCACCGCTATGCGTATGGAAAAGCGGAAAAAACGCTGGAAGCAGCGATTGATCATGCAAAGAAACAGTTTGCTGTTTTTGAAGAAGAAACAGTAAATGGAAATTATTTACAAGCACGAGAAACGGTTCTGCAATTAAAAACAGATTTAACGACAATTGATACATGCTTAGAACAAATTCCAAAAGTGTTAGTAGAATGTCAAACTACGCTTCCAGCTCAGTTTTCAGAGTTAATTGATGGATTTATGGGTATGACCAGAGACGGCTACGTGTTAGATCATTTGCAAGTTGAAGAAACGATTGAATTTTTAAGACATGAAACAGACACGATTATTCAACAAATCGAAGAGCTTTATGTAGAAGAAGCAATGGCAAAGCTCGATGATGTAAATGAACGCTTAGAGCAACTATACGATGCTTTAGAGCACGAAGTGTATTCATATCATAAGATGAATCAAGAATCTCAAACGGTTTCACATTTCTTGAAGATTTTACAAGATAAGAACCGAGAACTGCGAGATGAAACACTGTTCGTACAACAAAGCTATCACTTTAAAGAGAAAGACTTAGAGCTGTATTACAAAATGGATCGTGAATTAAAGCGTTTAACGAACCTTTATTATAATATCTCAGATAAAGTAGCGGAACATAACTTAGCTTATAGCGTTATTCAAGAAGAACTTGAAGATGTGTCTAAGCAACTAAAACAGCTTCAACAGTCTCAAGAATCTTATAGCGATATGCTTCAAGCGTTGAGAAAAGACGAACTAACGGCTAAAGAGCAAATTGAGGATTTAAAGTCTCAGCTTATTGAGGCAAAAAGGTTGATTCAGAAAAGTAATTTACCAGGTGTACCTGAATACTATAAGGTACAGTTAGAAAAGACGATGCACCTCTTGAAAGACGCAACGTTAAAGCTTCAAGAAAAACCTCTTAACATCCAAGCAGTCCAAGCTCTTCTTAGTGAAGCTGTAGAGGCTGTAAAAGAGACATTTGAAGAAACGGAAGCAATTCTAGAAGAAGCGCAGCTTGTGGAGAAGATGATTCAATATGGAAATCGTTACCGCAGTCAGTATGGATCGGTAGCTCAAGCGCTACGAGATGCAGAAGAGCTATTTCGTAAATATGAATATAAAGAAGCTCTAAACGAAGTAGCTAGTGCGATTGAACAGGTCGACCCTGGTGCGGTAGAAAAAATCCAGCAGTTTATGATCACAAATAGATAGAATAAAAAAACGTCAGCTTAGTTAGCTGGCGTTTTTTTATAATTGATATGAAATTATGAAGCTTTGCGAGAAGAAGATTCCAAATCTTCGATATAGCTTCCACGGATTTTACTAATCATATAGCCAATGATACAAGCGATAAGGGTTGGAATTAGCCAGCCCATTCCATCGCTATAAAGCGGTAGGTAATTTGTAAACAGCTTGTCAATACTTGCAATTTTTAAATTAGCAGCATTTAACCCGTCAAAGAGGCTAAAGAAAGAACTTGTAACGACTGCTAATACATATACTTCACGGCCAAATCGCAGTGTTGATGCAACTAGAGAAAGGACAATTAAGCTAATTGCAATTGGATAGATAAATGTAAGGATTGGTACGGAAATAGAAATTAACTGTGTTAGCCCTACATTTGCAATAACTGCACTAAATATCGTGAGCACTACTACAAAACCTTTATAAGAAAGTTTTGGAAAGATTCGATTAAAAAAAGAACTACAAGCAGAAATTAAGCCAATTGATGTAGTTAAACATGCAAATGTAATTGCTAGTCCTAAAATAATCGTTCCAAAGCCGCCAAATAGCTCGCGAGCAACAGCTGTTAAAATTGCTCCTCCGTTGGCTTGCATGCCAATAGACTCTACGCTAGATGCACCAATATAAGCTAGTGATACATATACTAAAATCAATCCAATAGCAGCAATAAAACCTGCTTTAATACAAACAGCCGAAAGTTTCTGACTATTTACAATCCCTTTTTCTCGAATACTTGAAATGACAACAATTCCAAACACAAGAGCTGCAATAGCGTCCATTGTTAAATAACCATCAACAAACCCTGCTACAAATGAAGCTGATTCGTACCTTGGTTGTGGAAGTTGAAATTCTCCCATTGGTGTCAGTAAACTTTTTAGAACAAGTATAGCTAAAACTGTTAACAACAGCGGTGTTAAAACCTTACCAATGCGATCTGCAATTTTTGTTGGGTTCAATGACAAAAATAACGTAATACCAAAGAAAATAATTGTATAGATCATTAAAGGTACATTACTAGCTAACGCGCTATCAGATAAGAAAGGTGTAACACCAATTTCAAACGCTACGGTATCTGTTCTTGGAATACCAAAAAAAGGTCCAATTGCTAGATATAAAACAATTGTAAAAAATATTCCGAAAATAGGATGTACTCTGTTTGCTATTTTTGTAAAATCTCCATTGGTTTTAGATGTGGCGATAATTCCTAGTAACGGCAATCCAACACCCGTTATCAAAAAGCCAACTGTTGCGCTCCATGTATTTACCCCTGCTTGTTGTCCTAACGAGGGAGGGAAAATCATATTACCTGCACCAAAAAATAGGGCAAAAAGCATTAAACCAATAGCTAATGTCTCTTTGCGAGTCAATGCTTCTTTTTTCATAATGCCTCCTATGTTTTATAGAAATAGTATAAAGTTTCTGATACATACTATCATACTTCATAAAAAAAATGTCGAAAATTTTAAAAATCTAAATATTCAGTTTAATATTTCGGACAGTTATTATATTATTTAGGCTTTCCTTTTAGAAAAGTAATTAAGAGTATTATCTGTTTCATTTGGATAAATAAACAACATCATTTAAAAAATAATGAAGGTATGCTAAGATAAAAAGTTGTTTCTAAATATTCTTAAAGGGGCGTGCACATTGATTTACTTAGATAATAGTGCTACTACTAAGCCTTACGATGAAGTTATTCAATCTTTTACAAAGGTTGCTACGACATATTATGGAAATCCTTCTTCACTCCATCAGTTTGGTGTACAAGCTGAAAATCTTATGACAAAGTCAAGAGAGCAAGTAGGGCAATTACTACATGTATCACCTAAAGAAATTATTTTTACATCTGGAGGTACGGAAGGAAATAACATGGCGATAAAAGGTACAGCCATGAAATATAGAAATAGAGGCCGTCATATTATCACAACGGCTATTGAACATGACTCCGTTCATGAACCTTTTAAACAATTACAAGAGCTTGGTTTTGATGTAACATATTTACCTGTTTCTAGAGAAGGGTTTGTGGATCCTCATGATCTTAAAGATGCAATTACAGCTGAAACTATTTTAGTTTCAATCATGCATGTTAATAATGAAATTGGAACAATTCAACCTATTGAGGAAATTGGGAAAATACTGAAGGAGTATCCAACCGTTTTATATCACGTAGATCACGTTCAAGGGATTGGAAAAGTCCCTCTTTCATTGCGAGGTGCTCATATTGATTTATGCACAATATCAGGTCATAAAATTCATGGTTTAAAAGGAACAGGTATTTTGTATATAAGCCAAGGGGTTGATCTTTCACCATTAATTAGTGGAGGGGCTCAAGAGTTGCAGAAACGCTCTGGAACTGAAAATGTGCCGGGAGTTGTCTCGTTCGCAAAAGCAATGCGTTTAACCATGGAACATGCGTCGAAAAATAGTAATAAAATGAAAAAGATGCAGAGTGAACTGAAGTCCCAATTGGAAAAGCATGAGCGTATTATCATGAATACCCCAGCTGAAGGAGCCGCTCCTCACATCTTAAATTTTACAGTAAAAGGAATCAAAGGTGAAGTATTCGTTCATGCTCTAGAGGAAAAGGGTGTTTTTGTATCTACGACATCAGCGTGTTCTTCTAAGCGTCAAAAGCCTAGTAAAACATTATTAGGAATGGGGAAAAGTTACGAAGAAGCTGATCAGTCAATTCGTATTAGCCTGTCTCATTTTAATGATTTTAATGAAATAACGCCAACAGTTAATGCAATCTTCACAGTAATTGAAGAACTAAAAAAAGTAATGGGGTAAAAATAAATGATTTATAACCATATATTAATTCGCTACGGAGAAATCTCAACTAAAGGACAAAACCGAAAGAAATTTGTTGCTCAGCTACGTCAAAATATTGCTCATGCCTTAGCTCAATTTTCTAATGTGGATATTAAATATACAAGAGATCGTATGTACATCCATTTAAATGGAGAAAATCATGAGCCGATTGTAGAACTTCTTCAAGAAGTTTTCGGTATTCAGAGCTTTAGCTTAGCTTTAAAAGTAGAAAATGAACTAGAAGCCATTCAAGAAGCTGCGTTAAAAGTGATGCAAGAGTTTGATGTAGAGAATAGAACATTCAAAGTATCAACACGTCGTGCGTATAAAGAATTTCCACTTGATACCAGTGAGCTTAACTATGCAGTTGGTAGTCACATTTTGCGAAATACAACAAATTTGAAAGTAGATGTGCGTAATCCTGATGTAAATGTAAGGGTAGAAGTTCGTCGTGAAGCAACGTACATTACGTGTTTTGACTATCAAGGAGCTGGAGGGCTTCCAGTAGGTACAAGCGGACGCGCAATGCTTATGCTATCAGGTGGAATTGATAGCCCTGTTGCAGGTTACCTAGCGATGAAAAGAGGTCTGGAGATTGAAGCAGTTCATTTCTATAGCCCACCGTTTACAAGCGAACGCTCTAAGCAAAAAGTAATTGATCTTGCTCAAAAGCTTACGAAATATCATGCCAATATTAAGCTTCATATCGTGCCGTTTACAGCTGTTCAGCAAGCTATTCAAAAACAGATTCCAGAAAACTATACGATGACATCTACAAGAAGAATGATGCTTCGTATTACGGATTTATTGCGTGCTCAGAGAGAATCTTTAGCGATTGTAACAGGAGATAGTTTGGGACAGGTTGCTAGCCAAACGGTTGAAAGTATGTATGCAATTAATGAAGTGACAAACACGCCAATCTTACGACCACTTGTCACAATGGACAAAACGGATATTATTAAAATTGCTCAGCGAATTGATACGCATGAGATTTCGAATCGTCCTTATGAAGACTGTTGTACAATTTTTACGCCAAGCGCACCAAAAACAAAGCCGAAACGTGAAAAAGTAAATCGATACGAAGAATTTTATGATTTTGATACGCTTATAAAAGAAGCAGTTCAAAATACAGAAACCCTTGAAATAAAGGCGTTGGAGCCACAAAATCTACTTGGAAATGACGCCGATTTATTTTAAAAAATAAAAAGATAAAAATTACCAAAAAAAAAACGTATGGAGCCATGTGTTTTGACACACTCTATATTCAACAAGCAACGAGGAGGTGAAAACACATGCCAAACACAAACAAATTAGTAGCTCCTGGTTCATCAGCTGCTATCGACCAAATGAAATACGAAATCGCTTCTGAATTCGGTGTAAACCTTGGACCAGAAGCAACATCTCGCGCTAACGGTTCTGTTGGTGGCGAAATCACTAAACGTTTAGTTCAAATGGCTGAACAACAACTTGGTGGTAGCTACAAATAAGTCATATTAACTGAATAATGATGGCTAAAGAAGAGTGAGGGAAACCTCACTCTTTTCATTTTGGTGATTTTCTTTCACCATTTGTGGCAAAGCTTTATACTAAATGTAAAGTACGTTTGGGAAAGGGAGAGAGAGATGGGAACATTGTTTTACGGTGGAAAAATTTATACAATGGCTCAAGAAGGAGAATGGGTAGAGAGTGTTTTTGTAGAAAATGGGATGATTGAAGACCTTGGTTTCGAACGTGACGTCAGAAATGCACAACAAAAAAATACTCAAAACGAAGTAAACTTAGATGGCAGCGTCATGTATCCCGGTTTTGTTGATAGTCATTTACATTTAATTGGACACGGAGAAAAACTGCTTCGTTTAGACTTATCCCAAGCATCTTCTGCCAGTGAGGTATTGAAATTAGTTCAGGAAAAGGTTAAGCAAACGCCACCAGGGGAATGGATTATTGGAGAAGGATGGGATGAGAATCAGTGGGATGATCGAGAACTACTTCATTATCGAGATTTAGATTCTCTTACGGACCAACATCCAATTGTTCTTAAACGTGTTTGTAGACATGGGTTGCTTGCTAATGGCAAAGCGTTAACAATAGCAAAAATCTCTAAAGGCACTGAATCACCAGAGGGAGGTGCCATTCAAGTTGATGAGCTGGGAATGCCAACGGGCTTTTTAGCAGATCAAGCACAGGAACTGGTAACCAAGCATATCCCAGTTGTATCAGAAGCTTATTTAGAAAAAGCTTTGCAGGTTTCAATTAAAGATTGTGTTCAATACGGACTAACGGGCGTACATACGGAAGATTTAAATTATTATGGTGGTTTTACACGAACATACCAAGTGTTTAAAAAAGTAATAGAGGATCAAAGAAATTTATTTCGCTGTAACTTACTTGTTCATCATGGGGTTGTAGAATCAATGGACGAATATGTGAAACAGCAGTCTACCCACTCTGCATTTTTAGAATTTGGTGCGATGAAAATTTTTGCTGATGGTTCATTAGGTAGTCAATCTGCACTGCTTAGCTTTCCATATAAAAGTGATCCATCAACAAACGGGCTAGCTATTCAGAGCCTACCAGAGCTTAAACAGCTTGTTCGAAAGGCGAGAGAGCTTAGCAGACCTGTAGCTATTCATGCTATCGGTGATTTAGCTTTTGAATACGTATTAGATAGCATTGAGCAATATCCATCTAGTGAAAAGGTTCGAGATCGTATTATTCATGCACAAATCTTAAGGAAAGATTTGATTGAAAGAACGAAGCGTTTACCTGTTGTATTAGACATTCAACCGCGCTTTTTAGCAAGTGACTTTCCGTGGGTAATTGATAAGATAGGTGAGGAAAACTTAAAATATTGCTATGCATGGAAGACTCTATTAGATAACAGCATTATGTGTGCGGGAGGCTCGGATGCACCTATAGAGCCAATTAACCCACTGCTAGGAATACACGCAGCCGTAACGCGCAAAGTAGGGGGAGGCGACTTACCTGAATATATGCCAAAAGAAAAGTTAACGATGTTTCAAGCCATTCAGCTATTTACATTAGGAAGTGCCCAAGCAACTAGCCAAGAACATATAAAAGGAAAGATTAAAAAAGGATACATTGGCGACTTTACGGTGTTTAAAAAGGACTTATTTGAGATAAACGTGGATGAGCTACTTGAAGTGCAAGTACATTTCACCATTATAAATGGTGAGATTGTTTATCAGTGTTCATAAAGAAAGAGTTTGGGACATAACAAAATGATTGCTTCTAAAAGACGAACAATAGCTGTTCTCATCTCTTTGGTTTGTCTCAACACATTCGTTCCATTGCGCTACGGCCACTCGCTTTCCGCGGGGAGGAACCTGAGCTTCCTCGCTGCGCTGCGGGATCTCAGTTTTCCCTCTCTTTCCCGCAGGAGTCGAGTGTCCTACGCTCCATTCCACCCTGTTTTCACAATCAACCAAAAAACCTGAACGATTAAAAGTTATGAACTCTCAATCGTTCAGGTTTATCATTGGCTGAACTACTTATGTCTCAGTCTCTTTAAAATAGTACTTATAAGAATGTACGCTGTACGCGTTGCCAAAATGAATTATCTTTTAATTTTACAGTTTTAACTTGGCGATCGCTTAGACGAACTTGGATTTGATCTACGTGTTTTGTACTGATTGCTTCGTTATCTAAGCCGATAACAGGGTAATGGCTGTTATCGTTTGAGAGCTTTAGGGTTAACGTGTGCTCATTGCTTAAAATAAAAGAAGATCCAAGCGTACGATAATTGTTATTGTTTAAAGATGCAAGTTCGCTGATTTGTATACACGGTAAAAGTGGATCAACGACGGCACCGTTAACTGATTTATTATAAGCTGTACTTCCTGTTGGTGTCGAAATAACCATACCATCGCCACGGAATGTCTCAAAATGATTCTCGTTAATAAATACGTCCATTGTAAACGTTTTTATTAATGCGGATCGCACAAGACATTCATTTAGTGAATGGAATGTCGTCTCTTGATCAATGGTTGTTTCTAATACGGGAAAGCGCCTTACCTCAATATTTTCGGAAGTGATAGCGTCAATCATTTTTTCTTTTTCATTAATATGGAAATCACAGTAGAAGTTTAGCTGCTCGGATGTTGCTACCCCTGCATACAAGCAGTCATCTCTAAAACCTGTTTGACGGACAGCCTGTAAAAAAGCACCGTCATCTCCAATGCTTACAATAATATTTGCCTCTTTCGATTGCTCTACTACCGTAAAATCATACTTAACCGCTAACTCTTGTAAAGGTTTTACTGCGGCATTTGTTTCTTTATTTCTAGGATGAAAGAAATAAACATTACGACGATTTGACATATGTAGTTCCCCCTTGTTTCCCCGTCTTTGATGTAAAAAAATAGTATAAAAGTAAACTTTATTACAAAAGTTTGTTACAATAATTATATCACTATTAAAACATAAATTGAAAGATTATTCTTTCAATTTGTAATCAGGATTAATTTAGGAGGGTTTTCATGAATACGAAAAGGTGGGTAGCACTCGCCATCGCAGTTGGTGTATTTATTATTTCAATACTAGTAAACACAGTTTCAACTTTTATTTTTGCTAGTGATGAGGAAACGGGCGTTGCTGGGTTCTTTGGCGGAAGTGCTAGCGAGCTAACTGAAATGGTTATTGAAGAGGGTGCGTCTCTTAATAAGATTGCTGTTTTAGAAGTAAACGGAACGATTCAAGATACAGGAGATAGTACATCAGTATTTTCGCAAGGTGGCTATAATCACGAGCTGTTTTTAGAACAACTTGATGCAGCTAAAGATGATGACATGGTCAAAGGAATTATCATAAAGGTTAATTCACCAGGGGGTGGAGTAGTAGAAAGCGCTCAAATACATAAAAAAATGGAAGAGATTCAAGCTGATACGAAAAAACCTATCTATATTTCAATGGGCTCAATGGCTGCATCTGGTGGATATTACATCTCGACATCAGCTGATAAAATTTATGCAACTCCAGATACGTTAACAGGTTCACTCGGTGTTATTATGCAAAGCGTAAACTACGGAGAACTCGCTGAGCGTCTTGGAGTAAAAGACGTGACAATAAAAAGTGGTGAGCATAAGGACATTATGTCACCTACGAGAGATATGACTGAAGAAGAGCGTCAAATTATGCAAAAGCTTATTGATAACTCATACAGTGGCTTTGTTGATGTCATCTCGAAAGGGCGCGACTTATCTGAAAGTAAGGTGCGTGAAATTGCTGATGGGCGAATCTATGATGGTCGCCAAGCAAAAGAGTTAAAATTAGTTGATGAGCTAGGGTTCTTTGAAGACAGCTTAGTAGATATGAAAAAGCAGTATAAGCTAAAAGATGCTCAGGTTATTGAATACGAATCAGGCTTTGGCTTCCCTTCATGGCTATCCATGAGCATGAACAAGATGATGGGAAGTGACCAGCAGCTATCTTCTGTTTTGAAATCATTAGCTGAGCCAAATTCTCCTCGTATGATGTATCTATATCAAGAATAGAGGTGGATGAATAATGGAAAATAACTCATATGATAAAGAAGTAGCGGGTGTTGAACATTCATCACCTTTAGAAGATAGAGTAGTAAACCCTTCTGTAGTTGAAAATCGATATGCTGGGTTTTGGATGCGTTTTTGGGCATACGTCCTTGATATCATTGTAGTGGGAAGTATAAATGGTATTATTGTAAAACCAATTTTTAAAGCATTTGATTTTGCTCAAGTTGATCAATTATTTTCACCGTTTTGGTTCATTACAGCACTGACGTTTTATGGCTATTTCATTTTAATGACCAAGTTCTTTGGTCAAACATTAGGAAAGATGGCTTTTGGCTTAAAGGTAGTCTCATTAAATGGAACGCCGCTTAGCTGGTCAGTCGTTTTGTTCCGAGAAGGAATTGGACGTTATATTTCAAAAACGGTTCTATTTATCGGTTATATCATCGTTGCCTTTTTACCTAAAAAGCAAGGTGCACATGACTATTTTGCAGAAACTGCAGTAGTGCATGAAATAAAATAATATAGAAGGCCTCTACTCGTTGAGTGGAGGCCTTTCTTGTTAGGTTTAACTTCATGATATATGGGACATAATGGAAGGGGAAAAAGGAGTGAAGAAAGTGATATGGGTGTCATGGATTATCGCAATACTACTTGTCCTTGTGTTTATAGTGATAGTTACGAAGATTACGGTATATATTGACTTACGACATGCCAAGGATAACGATTATTATCGCGTGACGTTTATGGCGTGGTTTAAGCTCATTCGCTATACATATGAAATACCAGTGGTAAAGGTTCAAAAAGACTCCAATACCCTGCTTGTCGAAGAAAAAAGCGGAGCGGGAGAAAATACAAATAAAGATAAATGGAAAGACTACTCCATGGAAGACGCTCTCAATCTTCTGGAAGATGTAAAGCAATTTTTAGAACATGTTGTTGGCCTTCATACCATTATTCGGAAGTTTTTAAGTCATATAGCAGTGAGAAATTTAAAATGGCATACACGAGTAGGTCTAGGTGACGCTGCTCTCAGCGCTATTTTAGTGGGTGTTGTATGGTCTGCAAAAAGTGGTTTTGTTCATCTGCTTGATCAATACATGAAGCTAAAAGATCCTCCTAGGATGACGGTAGTGCCAGCCTTTCAAAAGATGTGGTCTGAAACCATCTTTCAATGCATAATTTCATTCCGATTAGGACAAGCTATATTAGTAGGTTTACGTTTAGTTAAGCACTGGCGCAAGATGCCTCGCTTTTATAAGCCTGAAAGCGAAAGCAAAGCGCATTCTGTTAAAACATAAGGAGGTTACTTGAATGGGAGAACATCCAATTAAGAGTCTAATGTCTACAGCAATGGAAAATTTAAAAGAAATGATTGACGTCAATACAATCATCGGAGACCCAGTAGAAACACCGGATGGAAGCGTTATTTTAACGGTATCAAAGGTAGGGTTTGGTTTTGCAGCAGGAGGAAGTGAATTTAATGGAGAAGGACACAAGTCATCTTCACAACAAGGTGGTCAATCAGCTGATTCGAGTCATCCCTTTGGTGGAGGAAGTGGTGGAGGAGTATCGATTACGCCAATTGCTTTCTTGATTGTTAGCTCAGCTGGAATTAAAATGCTTCATTTAAATGAAAGCACGCACTTATACGAGAAGATCCTAGACACTGCACCTCAAGCAATCGAACGCATGCAGCATATGTTTAAAAAAAATCGTCATGACCAAGAAAATCATGACCGCAATGATAGTCATGATTCATTTAATCTATAAGCTACAAGCTCTCGTTACATGATTATAAAAACGAGGGCTTTTTTATATGGGGAAAACGCATTTAATTGCAATCTTTTTACATAGGCGCTAATATGAAGGATGTACATATTTATTTAGGGGAGGAATCATTCGTGACAACAGTTAAGTTTAAAGGTAACGATGTAACACTACTAGGGAATCAAGTAAAGGTAGGAGACAAAGCGCCTAATTTTACGGTTCTTGCAAACGATTTGTCAGAAGTAACGTTAGATGACACAAAAGGTTCAGTGCGTCTAATTAGTGTAGTTCCTTCTATTGATACAGGTGTTTGTGATGCACAAACACGCCGCTTCAATGAAGAAGCATCAAAGCTAGACAATGTGAAAGTATTAACAGTAAGCGTTGATTTGCCGTTTGCACAAAAGCGCTGGTGCGGTTCAAATGGTATTGAAAACGTACAAACTGTATCTGATCACCGCGATTTATCTTTTGGTGAAGCATTTGGCGTAGCTATCAAAGAACTACGTTTATTAGCTCGTTCTGTATTTGTGGTAAACTCAAACGACGAAGTAACATACGTTGAGTATTTACCAGAAGTTACGGATCATCCAAACTATGAAGCAGCAATCGAAGCAGCAAAAGCAGCTAAGTAATTGCACATGTTTTAGACAAAGAAGGCGGAAAACATTGTTTTTCGCCTTCTTTGTGTGGCATGAACTATTTGTGATAAAATAAAATTCTTTGTTAGAGTTCTATATAAAGCGTTGTAATGAAAAATAGATTAATAAATGGAAATGTTCAAGGAGGAATAGATGTGAGCGAGTTATCAAAAATGGAGCAGCTGTTTAAGGTTATTGACCAGAGTGCAGTCATTTTACGAAAAGAGCTAAACTGCTTATATTTAGAAGCAGTTGCTGAAACAGGTGAAAATTTATTTCAAGAAGACATCTTACAAGATGAATTAGATGAAGTAACGAAAAAAAGGTTACAAAAAGAATATAGTTCTGTAAAACTGAATCAATTTGAGCAAGAGACAATTCGAAAAGCATATCAATTAGCAGTTTTAAAAGGAATGAAAGAAGCGATTCAGCCAAATCATCAAATGACACCTGATGCGGTAGGGTTATTTATGGGTTATGTCGTTGGTAAGTTTATGGAAGGGAATCAGAGCTATACGATACTAGATCCAGCAGTAGGAGCAGGGAATTTAATTACGACGATTTTAAATATGCATTCACATTCAATTGAACAAGTGTATGGCGTTGATATTGACGACTTATTGCTTCAGTTAACCTATGTAAATGCAAACCTTCAAAAGCACGGTGTAGAGTTATTTCATCAAGATAGTTTACAGCCGCTATTTATTGATCCTGTTGACCTTGTGATTTGTGATTTACCGGTAGGCTATTATCCAAATGATGAAGGTGCTGCCCAATATAAAGTAAAGTCAGAAGAAGGGCATACGTATGCTCATCATTTATTTATTGAAAAAAGCTTAAACCACGTTAAACCAGGTGGATATGTAGTCACGCTGATTCCAAACAATCTATTTGATTCTGAGCAATCTCATCTTCTACAGGCGTTGCTAAAAGAAGAAGCGATTGTACAAGCAATCATTCAGCTTCCGTTATCGATGTTTAAGCAGAAAGAAGCAGCAAAAAGCATTCTGGTTTTACAGAAAAAGGGTGAGGGGGTAACTCCACCAGAGAACGCACTTCTTGTAAATTTACCAAAGTTTAGTAACAAGCAAGGCATGAACGATATTATGAGTCAAATGAATGAATGGTTTAAATTGAATAAATAATTTATCTTTTTAGAAAATAATGATTTTTTTATGATGGCGCTTTTAATCGTGCATAGCCCTTGAAATCTATAGTGGTGAATGATTAAATGAATAAGGATAGAATTTGTGTCGAAATGCATAGAATATTGTAGAGAATATCGTTTTGTACTTTTTCGTCAAGTTCATAATGCACGTATATAAAAAGGAGCTGTTTTTAGTATATGTCAAAAATTATTGCAATTAATGCTGGTAGCTCATCTTTAAAGTTCCAGCTGTTTGAAATGCCAAGCGAAGCTGTTTTAACAAAAGGTTTAGTAGAGCGTATCGGTTTAGACGATGCTGTTTTCACTATTTCAGTAAATGGTGAAAAACAAACAGAAGTAAGAGAAATTCCAGACCACTCTGTAGCAGTTCAAATCTTAGTAGACAAGCTATTGTCTCAAGGTATTATTGAGTCATACGATGAGATTACAGGCGTTGGACACCGCGTTGTTCACGGTGGAGAGAAGTTTGCTGATTCTGTGTTAATTACGGATAAAACACTAGCTGAAATTGAAGCATTATCAGATTTAGCACCTCTTCATAACCCAGCTAACGTTGTTGGTATTAAAGCATTCCAAGCAATCTTACCAAACATTCCGGCAGTTGCAGTGTTCGATACGGCATTCCATCAAACAATGCCTGAAAAATCATTCTTATACAGCTTACCGTATGAATACTATGAAGACTATGGTGTTCGTAAATACGGTTTCCACGGTACATCACATAAATATGTATCAGAGCGTGCAGCTGAACTATTAGGTCGTCCAGTTGAACAACTACGTTTAATTTCTTGTCATTTAGGTAACGGTGCAAGTATCGCAGCAATCGAAGGTGGAAAATCAATTGATACATCAATGGGCTTCACGCCGTTAGCTGGTGTAGCAATGGGAACTCGTTCTGGTAACATTGACCCTGCGTTAATTCCATTCATCATGGAGAAAACAGGAAAAACTGCAGACGAAGTGCTAAATGTGTTGAATAAAGAAAGTGGTTTACTTGGTATATCAGGTATCTCAAGTGACTTACGTGACTTAATTAAAGCAAGTGGCGAAGGAAACGACCGCGCAGAAACAGCTCTTGAAGTGTTTGCTGGTCGTATTCATAAGTACATTGGCTCTTATGCAGCTCGTATGTCTGGTGTAGATGCAATTATCTTCACTGCAGGTATCGGTGAGAACAGTGATGTTGTACGTGCTCGTGTACTTCGTGGCTTAGAATTTATGGGCGTATATTGGGACCCAGCATTAAACGGTGTTCAAGGAGAAGAAGCGTTTATTAGCTATCCTCACTCTCCAGTAAAGGTTCTTGTCATTCCGACAAATGAAGAAGTAATGATTGCTCGCGACGTAGTTCGCTTAGCAAATATTTAATAGCATGTAAAAAGCTAGCGTCTTTCGCTAGCTTTTTTTTGTTTTATGAAAATAGGTGTCTTTTTAAACATTTGTTATAATGGAAACAAATTCTATTACTTATCTTTGAAGGAGTGAAAGCATGAGTCTAACCAATCGAGAAGAGCAGTTGCTACACGAAATTCGGGAGTGGGAACAAACATTGGATGAATATGATCAAAGTCAGATTGAGATTACATATGACAAATGGTTACATAAAGCAGTTGGCCTTGTACCTGAGCATATTTTACAAGAGTATTTAGCGAAAACAGATGATTTTATGTTTCATTTTACATCCTTTATTCAAAATACAGATATTCAGATACAAGCTGAAAAACAGATTATTAATACAGCACGCGTATTTCAACCAGATATTACAGATATACCAGAACTTCAATCACTACAAATTGATCAACTATCTTACATTTGTGATCAACAGCTAGCAAAACAGAGGCTTTATGCATTGGGACAAGGCGCTTTATCTGGTACGGGGAAAGCTCTACTAGTAGGTACAGATATTCCAGCTTTGTTATTTATTAATTTACAATCGATTCAAAAAGCAGCCATGAGCTACGGTTATAATATCCATACACCGTTTGAACTTATGATGACGTTAAAAGTATTTCATACGGCTTTGCTGCCACCTGAATTGCAAAAGACAGGGTGGCTTGAATTGACAGAGGAAATCGAACATGGTGTCGACCCTTATTTTTATGAAGGTAGAGATCAGGTGGTAACTGAGTCGCTTGTTTATAAAGCTGTTGCTCAGATTGTTAAAAGCTTTCTTATAGTCATCTTAAAGCGTAAGGCATACGGTCGTATTCCTTTGCTTGGTATGGCAATTGGTGGAGGAATGAACTATACATTTACAAAGCAAGTAACAGATTATGCGAAGCGATTTTATCAATATCGTCTTTTAATAGAAAAAGTAAATAACGAGGCTGGGATATAACTACATGATTCCTTCTCAAAGACGAATCATGACATGACGTTTCGAAACGAGTGAGGTTGGAAAAACACGTTCGTTCCATTGTCGCACTTTCCGCGGGGAGGAATCTGAGCCTCCTCGCTGCGCTGTGGGGTCTCAGCCTTTCCTCTAGTTCCCGCAGGAGTCGCGTGTCTTACGCCCCATTCCACTCTTTTTTTAAACTTATTTTCCGCACCAACAAAAAACCCGAACGGTTGAGAGTTAACTGAAACACTTATGTCTCGACCTTATTTACAAATGAGTTTTGGCAGATATATCTTGGTCCGTACGATACCAAATCCACAAATCATTAATAATAGAGGCTAATTCAGCAATTTCCTCATTTAATTGGCAAGACTTCTGAAAATTATCTTCTTCTTCTAAAGCAGCCTGCTTGTTATTAATTTTCCTTTCAATTTCTGCAATTCGATCAGGAATCAAACCTCTAATTTCTTCCCACTGAATTAAAATTTCTTCTTGTAGTGCGGGAGTATATTCATTCCATGAATGTGCTAGTACAGGAATAGAAATACCCAGCCTTTTATTATATAAAAACATATTTTGCATAAATAAACGCCTCACTTGCATATGAAATCTTTGCATTAATACTCTCTTTGTTTTGTGAATAAGAACTTATGCTGTTTATGATAAAGGAAATAATAAGAAAAATCATGTGTTTTATCACTTTATATATGCAGTTTTATTTTATGATAAGAGTATATTTATCGTATAAAACAAGGTTTTTGGAAAAGTATTTGTGAATTTATATACTTTTTTTTGAATAAGTATTGAAAAAACCAAATAAAGTTGTTAAAGTAATAGTAGATTAAATGAATAAAAATTTATTGAGATGTATTTATATATATTAGGAGGAAATGTTGATGAGTAATCCGAAAATTGTTCTTGCATATTCAGGTGGTTTAGATACTTCAGTTGCTATTAAATGGTTACAGGAAAAAGGTTATGATGTTGTTGCTTGTTGTTTAGATGTAGGTGAAGGAAAAGATTTAAACTTTATTAAAGAAAAAGCTATTACAGTTGGAGCGGTAGCATCACACGTGATTGATGCCAAAGAAGAGTATGCAAATATTTATGCATTAGCTGCTCTGCAAGCTCACACATTATATGAAGGCAAATATCCATTAGTATCTGCGTTATCAAGACCGCTAATTGCAAAGAAGCTTGTTGAAGTCGCAGAGAAAGAAAATGCAGTAGCTGTGGCCCATGGTTGTACAGGAAAAGGAAATGACCAAGTTCGTTTTGAAGTTTCAATCAAAGCTTTAAACCCAGATCTAGAAGTTGTTGCACCGGTACGTGATTGGAAATGGTCTCGTGAAGAAGAAATTGAATATGCGAAGAAGCATAATATTCCAATTCCAGTTAACTTAGACAGCCCGTTTTCAATTGATCAAAATTTATGGGGAAGAAGTAACGAGTGTGGTGTTCTAGAAGATCCTTGGGCTGCTCCACCGGAAGAAGCTTACGACTTAACTGTTGCATTAGAAGATACGCCGGATACTCCTGAAACGGTTGAAATTGAATTTGTTCAAGGTGTACCTGTTTCATTAAATGGCCAATCTTATACGTTAGCTCAGCTTATTCTTGAACTGAACGATATTGCTGGAAAGCACGGAGTTGGACGTATCGACCACGTAGAAAATCGTTTAGTTGGAATTAAGTCACGTGAAGTATATGAGTGTCCAGCTGCGATGACTCTTATCAAAGCGCATAAGGAATTAGAAGATCTAACACTTGTAAAAGAAGTGGCACATTTCAAACCAATTATTGAGAAAAAGTTAACGGAAGTTATTTATGAAGGACTTTGGTTCTCACCTTTAACAAATTCACTGTTAGCATTCTTAAAGGATACGCAACAATATGTAAACGGAACGGTACGTGTAAAGCTGTTTAAAGGTCATGCGATTGTTGAAGGCCGTAAGTCTCCAAACTCTCTATATAACGAAAAACTTGCTACGTACACAAAAGAAGATGAATTTGACCATAACGCAGCAGTAGGATTTATCTCTTTATGGGGACTTCCAACAAAAGTTAGCAGCATGGTGAATACTAAGAAGGTGACGACAGTATGACCAAATTATGGGGAGGACGTTTTACGAAACGTCCTGAACAATGGATTGATGAATTTGGGGCATCCATTTCATTCGACCAACATTTAGTAGAAGAAGATATTGAAGGTAGCTTAGCTCATGTATCTATGCTAGAAAAATGCAAAATTCTTTCTAGTGAAGAAGCGAATCAAATTAAAGCAGGGTTACAAACCCTGCTTCAAAAAGCAAAAAATAAAGAGCTTATGTTTTCTGCTCAGTACGAAGATATTCATTTGAATCTAGAAAAGCTCTTAATCGATGAAATTGGTCCTGTAGGTGGAAAACTGCATACAGGCAGAAGCCGTAATGACCAAGTTGCAACTGATATGCACTTATATTTAAAGAAGCATGTGCAGCAAATCATCCAACTGACAAAGCATTTACAGCATGTGTTAGTTGAAAAAGCTGATCAGCATGTTGAAACAATCTTTCCTGGCTACACGCATCTACAAAGAGCGCAGCCTGTATCGTTTGCTCATCACTTACTAGCGTATGTATCAATGTTTAAGCGTGATACTGAGCGATTTGAAGAATCGTTAAAACGCATTGATATCTCTCCCCTAGGAGCAGGAGCACTTGCTGGTACAACGTTCCCAATTGATCGTTACTATAGCGCTGAGCTGTTGGGCTTTGCTGATATTTATCAAAATAGTATGGATGCAGTAAGTGATCGCGACTTTATTTTAGAATTTTTGAGCAATAGCTCAATTTTGATGATGCACTTATCTCGTTTCTGCGAAGAGTTAATTTTATGGTCGAGTCAAGAATTCCAGTTTATTGAAATGGATGACACATATGCTACAGGAAGCAGTATTATGCCACAAAAGAAAAACCCTGATATGGCTGAGCTAATCCGTGGAAAAACAGGAAGAGTCTATGGACATCTCTTTAGCTTGTTAACAGTGTTGAAAGGTACGCCTCTAACATACAACAAAGATTTACAAGAAGATAAAGAGGGTATGTTTGATACAGTTACAACGATTGAGGGTTGCTTGACAATCTTTGCTGGAATGATTGAAACAATGACTGTTAAAACAGACGTCATGGAATCATCAACTAAAAAAGACTTTTCAAATGCAACGGAATTAGCAGACTACCTTGCTTCAAAAGGGATGCCGTTCCGTCAGGCTCATGAAGTTGTAGGTAAGCTTGTTCTAGAGTGCATTCAGCAAGGTATGTATCTAATGGATTTACCGTTAGAAAATTACCAAGCGGCAAGCGATTTATTTGAAGAGGATATCTATCACGTACTTGATCCAAAAACTGCGGTTAATCGTCGTAATAGTGCGGGTGGTACAGGTTTCGATCAGGTAAGACAAGCAATCTTAAAAGTTAAAGAGGATTTGAAGCAAGAAGTTAATGCATAAAAAATGCGCACTCACTGAAGTGCGCATTTTTTATGCTTATTTTTTTGTGAAAGTGTACAGAGTCATAATCACGGTTACATCGTGCATAACTCCAACAAGTTAGAAGAAAAATAGAGGGGAATAAAACAACACGTTATATAAGGAGAGATTAACAATGAAAGAAAAAAAGAACCCTCAGCACGTTTATGAATACGATCATGAAGGAGAACAACAAACGTTTCAACAACTAATGGACTCTTACTCAAGTGGTGTAGTAGGAGATGGCTACATGGCTTCAACATTTGAAAATGTTGAAGCTAAAAGTGATAACGAACTATATGAATAAAAAGATGGATAGACTATAAATAAGGCAAAAACTCCCCACTTTATAAGCATAAGGTGGGGAGCTTATTTTACATATCATTCATATGATAAATAAACAATAAATTAAGGAGTGACAATCGTGAAAATAGGTGTTCCAAAAGAAATTAAGAATAATGAAAATCGCGTTGCTATTACACCAGCTGGCGTAACGGCATTTACAAACGCTGGTCACGAAGTATGGGTTGAAAAAAGTGCTGGTGAGGGATCTGGCTTTACGGATGAACAGTATGTAGAAGCTGGAGCGACCATTGTTGAAACAGCTCACGATGCGTGGAGTGCAGAGATGGTCATGAAAGTAAAAGAACCATTACAAGAAGAGTACGATTACTTTCGTGAAGGATTAATTTTATTTACGTACTTGCACCTTGCTGCTGAAGAAGCATTAACAAAAGCATTGATTGAAAAGAAAGTAGTAGGCATTGCGTATGAAACTGTGCAGCTACCGAATCGTACGCTTCCACTTTTGACACCAATGAGCGAAGTAGCTGGAAGGATGTCCTCGCAGATTGGGGCACAATTTCTAGAAAAAACAAAGGGTGGTAAGGGAGTTTTACTAAGTGGTGTGCCCGGTGTTCAACGAGGAAAAGTAACGATTATTGGCGGTGGAGTTGCGGGAACAAACGCTGCGAAAATTGCTGTTGGCCTAGGGGCAAATGTAACAATTATTGATTTAAATGCAGAGCGACTTCGACAATTAGACGACTTATTTGGCAAAGAAATTACAACATTAATGTCAAATCACTATAACATTGCAGAATCTGTGAAGGACTCAGACCTAGTAATTGGAGCAGTATTAATTCCAGGTGCCAAAGCTCCAAAATTAGTTACCACTTCCATGATTAAAACAATGTCTCCAGGTTCAGTTGTCGTAGACATTGCGATTGACCAAGGTGGAATCTTTGAAACAACAGACCGCATTACAACACATGATAATCCAACGTATGAAAAGCACGGTGTTTTGCACTATGCGGTAGCTAATATGCCTGGAGCTGTTCCTCGTACGTCAACCATGGCTTTAACGAACGTGACTGTTCCTTATGCGCTTCAAATTGCAACCCTAGGGTACAAGAAAGCGTGTTTGAAAAATCCACCGTTACTTCAAGGGATTAATACATTAAACGGCTTTGTGACATATGCAGCAGTAGCGGATGCACATGGATTAACGTACTCTGATGCTACAACATTGTTAGAGCAAGCATAACGGCTTTATAATAAAGAGAACGTACCCTTTTTGTTTAAATTAGTATAGAAAGGGTACGAACTAGTTAATTAGTGATAATGATAAAGGAGAGGTTATTGTGCACATTTCTTATCACGGACACTCTGTTGTGAAAATTGAAACGCAAGGGAAGACAATTTTAATTGATCCGTTTATTACAGGAAATGGAAAAACTGATTTAAATGCAGAGGATGTACAAGCAGACTATATCTTACTAACGCACGGTCATAACGATCACGTAGGAGATACAGTAGCCATTGCAAAACGAACAAATGCGCAGGTTATTGCTATTGCTGAGCTCGCTACATATTTAGGATGGAAAGGTTTAAATGTTCATCCCATGAGCATTGGAGGAGCTTATACGTTTGATTTTGGTAAAGTTAAACTCACACAAGCTTTTCATGGATCAAGCTATACGGAAGAAGAAAGCAAGCAAATTGTTTACACGGGCATGCCAGCAGGGTTGCTGCTAACAATTGAAGGAAAAACCATTTATCATGCGGGTGATACGGCGCTTTATTCTGACATGAAATTGTTAAGCGATTACCATCCAGATGTAGCATTTTTGCCGATTGGAGATAACTTTACAATGGGTCCTGAAGATGCGGCAATTGCAGCTTCATGGATAAATGCCAAATTAGTTGTTCCAATCCATTACGATACGTTCCCTGTTATTAAACAAGATCCTCATGAGTTCGTCCAATCCTTAAAAGGAATTGAAGGGAAAGTCTTACAGCCTGGAGAAGGTTTGGATTTGTAATAGAAATAGCAAGACGATGCAAATTTAGCGCGCATCGTCTTTTTTTGTGTGTACAAGCATACTATGTAAATAAAAAAGGGGGAATGTAGTGTGTTAAAGCGAAATAAAGCAATTTTATATTTGTTGTTGTGTGGTCTTATGCTTTATTATGCAAAGCCTTATATTGTCATAAGCACAGAGAGCCTTCAAGGGATTTTTAGCCTTACGTGGTTAGGGTTAGCACTTCTAGTTGTAGGTGGCAATGTGTCATCACTTTTATATGCGAAAAAAGAAGAACAAAAAAAGCTTTTGCAACAAAAGCTTCGTAAGCCAATTCGTCAAAGAGGATGAGATTGAATCCAGCTCTTCCCACCTTTATAATAAAAAGAAAAGAGTAAAGCACCGAGTACGTCCGGCGCTTTAGAAGGGTGAAGTACATTTGGCGACAAAACATGAACAGATTTTACACTATATTGACTCGTTACCAATTGGTGAAAAAATATCAGTTAGGCAGATTGCAAAAGAACTGACGGTAAGCGAAGGTACTGCTTATCGAGCTATTAAAGATGCAGAAAATAAAGGATACGTTTCTACAATAGAGCGTGTTGGGACCATTCGAATCGAGCGAAAGAAAAAAGAAAATATTGAAAAGCTTACTTTTGCCGAAGTTGTAAACATTGTAGATGGACAAGTGCTGGGTGGAAGAGAAGGGTTATATAAAACGCTTAATAAATTTGTTATTGGTGCAATGAAGCTAGATGCCATGATGAGATACACAGAAGCAGGAAACCTTTTAATTGTTGGAAACCGAGTAAATGCACATGAATTGGCTTTAGAAGCAGGAGCAGCTGTTTTAATTACAGGAGGATTTGATACGGAAGATTGGGTGAAGAAGCTCGCAGATGACTTAAAACTTCCTATCATTTCTACAAGTTATGATACATTTACCGTTGCAACCATGATTAACCGTGCCATTTACGATCAATTGATCAAAAAGGAAATTGTACTGGTGGAAGATATCTTAACGCCTGCTGAAGAAGCTGTTAGCCTAAAGCTTAATGATACAATTGCTACGTGGCATAACCTTAACACAAAAACGCATCATAGCCGTTTTCCTGTAGTGGATGATCAGATGAAAGTCCACGGAATGGTGACTTCTAAAGATGTAATTGGTTATGATGCCCAAACCTCGATCGAGAAGGTAATGACGAAAAATCCAATGACGGTCCATGGTAAAACGTCGGTGGCATCTTCTGCTCATATGATGGTTTGGGAAGGTATTGAAGTTCTTCCTGTTGTTGATGACTCTCACCATTTAGAAGGAATTATCAGTCGACAGGATGTCTTAAAAGCACTTCAGATGATTCAAAGGCAACCTCAGGTTGGCGAAACAATTGACGATATTGTGACCAATCAATTCATCGATGTAAAAGATACAAAAGCTGAACCTTTTTATCGCTGTGAAGTAACGCCGCAAATGACAAACTATATGGGAACTATTTCGTACGGCGTATTTACGACAATTGTAACGGAAGCAGCAAACCGAGCGCTTCGTTCATTCAAAAAAGGTGACTTAGTTATTGAGAATATTACGATCTATTTCATTAAACCTGTACAAATTGACAGCATTGTTGAAATTCGACCGAAAGTATTGGAGCTGGGTCGAAAGTTTGGAAAGGTAGATGTTGAAGTATATAATGAGGGCGTCGTTGTTGGTAAAGCAATGCTAATGGCGCAGCTTTTAGAACGTGTATAAAAAGAGACTGAGACATAAGTAGTTCAGCCTCTACTATACCTGAACGATTGAGAGTTCATAACTTTTAATCGTTCAGGTTCAGCGCAGCGAGGAAGCTCAGGTTCCTCCCCGCGGAAAGCGAGTGGCCGTAGCGCAATGGAACGAATGTGTTGAGACAAAACAAAGAGATGGGAACAGCAAGTGTTCGTCTTTTAGAAGCAATCATTTTGTTATGTCCCAAACTCTTTTTTTATAAAGACGTTTGAGCTTCTTTCGTAGCAAGAGGAAGGTAATATCTGTATGCGCGAATACCTGTAATAATACTTCCGAGACCAAATAAAGCAAAGATGATACCGATAATGAGGGATGTTGTAGTTGCATAAATAAACCATTGATTAATTCCAAAGAAAAGTACAAAAGCTCCAAGTGAAATACTGGATTTTGCAGAGATCCACTTGCGTTCAATAGGACGTTTGGAGCGGACATATTTGACTTTTAAATAGAAATAAAAGACAAATGAAATGACGATTAAAATGGCGAGAATAGGCATTAATTCATTCAGCTCCTTTTGAAAATAATTATTTATTGGTTGTAAGATATCTAAACAATTTCACCTTCATAGTACTGAATGCGTTTTCTTTAAGCTGTATGTAACAGACTACTTATTCCTATTCTATCGATAGACGCCAGAAAATTCTAGTATTAATTAATTCTGCTTTTAAACTTCTAGCTATCTATGATTTAATAGAACTAGCTATTAGGTTTGGTACATAAATAGTTTGCTAATTTACCGATAGGAGTGCTGCTAGATGAAAACACAAATTTTAGATGCAATTAAAGGTTTCGATACAATTATTATTCACCGTCATGTAAGGCCAGATCCTGACGCGTATGGTTCTCAATGTGGGTTAGCGGAGCTGTTAAAAACATCTTTTCCTGAAAAGAAGATTTACGTAACAGGAAAAGAAGCAGAATCTCTTAAGTTTTTATATCGAATGGATGATGTTGCTGATGAAGTGTATGAAGATGCACTTGTTATTGTATGTGATACAGCCAATCAGGAACGAGTCTGTGATCAGCGATATGCAAAAGGGAAAATGCTAATTAAAATTGATCATCATCCGAATGAAGACCAGTACGGAGATTTACTATGGGTGGATACAGAAGCGTGTTCAACAAGCGAAATGATCTATGAATTTTTCCTTCATGGTAAAGAAGACGGGCTTACATTAAATGACCGCGGTGCTGAGTTAATTTTTAGCGGAATTGTGGGAGATACAGGTCGCTTTTTATTTCCAAGCACAAAGCCTAAGACGTTCCGCTACGCAAGCGACTTAATTCAATATGATTTTGAATTTAAGGATGTTTATGATGAGATGTATAAAACGAAAGCAAATGTGGCGCATTTACATGGGTATGTGCTTCAAAATTTCTCTCTATCAGACTCAGGGGTTGGGTATATGAAAATACCAAAAGAAATTCTTGAGAAATACAGCGTAACGCCAGCAGATGCATCGCAGTTAGTTAGTTCATTAGGGCATATTGAAGGCATGAAGGTATGGGTATTCTTTGTGGAAGAAGAAGATCAAATTCGAGTAAGATTAAGATCAAAAGGTCCGGTTATCAACACGATTGCCCGTAAGTATAAAGGAGGAGGTCATCCACTTGCAGCTGGTGCTTCCATTTATTCTTGGGATGAGGTTGAGCCACTGCTTCAAGATTTAGAAGCGCTATTTCAGTAAATGTTAAAACAGGCGTACATTCTCCTAGTACGCCTGTTTTACATGACTTTCTCTACTTTCTTTATCCGAATTTCAATTGATAAAGTGGTGTAGAAATAAATTTGGTGCACTTCGACTTCGTAAATCATTTTATCGAATTCATATTTTTTATTTTCAATCGCTTTTTTTAATACATTTCGTGCGTCATACGCACTCTCAATGTCTTGAGCAATTAAATGTAGTGCTTCTTCTTCAACGCTAGCTTGAAGGTGGTAAGAAGTGAGGGAACCTAATTTATATTGCTTCGTATTTGTTAAGTTTACTTTCACCTCTTGAATCAAAATGTTTTTTTTCATCTTTTTATTTAATTCTCGTACATCCTCTTGCCAAATTAAACTGTTTTTTTCTGCTCTTTCTAGCTTCTGTTCCAGCTGCACTAATGACTTTGTTTGTTCATGCTGTAGTTCACCATAAATAATTAAAAAAACGCCCCAGCTAATAATGGCACCGATAACTAATCCAGCGAAAAAGCGTTCTAAGTCTGACCGCTTATATAGACGTTTGTTTGGGACCCTCATAAACCTAAGCTCTCTTGTGTCAACCATTTAATAATTAGTGCCCCTGTTTGAGCCCCACCCATTGCTGAGAGTATTAGCAAGATTTGTTTTACGACATCTTTAGTAGCACCTTCAAACAAGCCACGTTCAAAACTATAGAATGTATCAAACGTGCCTCCAATAGCTCCTACAATCGCCCAAATTTTTAAGCTGTTACTTAATGTATACATGATGTGAAATGGAGATTTACCAATTAAAAACCCTGCAAACGAACCAATTAAAGCACCGCCAAGAATAATACCTAATGAAGTGAAGTAGCTCCAAATAAACAATGACATAAAGGGCTCTTTCATCTTCTCCCTCCTTTTGCACATTTTCTATCATTTCTGCTGTAATTCATATATATGGACAAACAAAACAAGTTATGTAATTTGTATGGAAGAACAACAAAATTTATAATGGACATAAATACATAAAAAGAAGGTGGGAAGACTCGTGCCTTTTGTTCATCTACAACTAAAAAGTGCATATAGCATTTTAAATAGCACGATTCGAATTAAGCAGCTGGTCGAACGTGCAAAAGCATTGGATTATAAAGCTGTTGCTCTGACGGATGAAAATGTGATGTACGGAGCTATCCCTTTTTATAAAGAGTGCAAAAAAGCTGGTATTAAGCCAATCATCGGTTTGACTTTATATGTGCTAAAGCAAGAAGATGAAGCGCTTTCTTATCCGCTTGTTTTACTCGCTCAGAATGAGAAGGGATATGAAAATTTAGTAAAGTTGAGCAGTCTTGTTCAAACAAAAGAAAAGAACGGCGTGAAAAAAAAGTGGTTACCGCATTATAAAGAAGGCGTAATCGCTTTTACGCCTGGGCTATCTGGAGAAATTGAATCGCTTATTTTGGATAATAAGCTGGATGAAGCAAAACAAACTATTGCATTTTTTAAACATGTATATGGAGAAGAAAATTTTTATTTGTCTCTTCAGCGACACGGAGATCACGAGCAAGTTTTGAATGAGGAACTTTGTAAATTAGCAGAAGAATTGAATGTGAAGTTACTGGCTTCCAATGACGTAAAATACCTGGTTCAAGAAGATTATGAAGCCTATGAATGCCTAAAGGCTATAGGTGAAGGTGATATGCTTCAAGATATGATAGAGGAAGATAGGAACAGCAAAGAATATTATTTTAAATCACAGTCTCAAATGGAAAGCCTCTATACAGACGTTCTTTCCACTTTATACGAAACAAATCGTATAGCTGACCGGTGCAACCTTGAGCTCTCACTCGGTAAAATGATGATTCCATCCTATCCAATCCCCAACAGTCAGGATACGGCGGATAGCTATTTACAAAAACTGTGCGAAGAAGGCTTGAAAAAGCGTTTAAGTACAGTCACTCCTGAATATGCAGCACGATTAGACTATGAACTTAGTGTCATTCAACAGATGAAGTTTAGCAACTACTTTCTAATTGTATGGGATTTTATGCAGTATGCGCACAAAAATGGAATTATTACAGGGCCGGGGCGTGGTTCAGCAGCAGGTTCTTTAGTTGCTTATGTTTTAGAAATTACCAATGTTGATCCAATTAAGCATGACTTGTTGTTCGAACGATTCCTAAACCCTGAACGCATTTCAATGCCTGATATTGATATTGATTTTCCAGATAATAAACGTGACCAAGTCATTCAATATGTAGCTGGAAAATACGGTCAGATTCATGTTGCTCAAATTATTACTTTCGGCACTCTAGCGACTAAGGCGGCCATTCGCGATGTGGGGAAAGTTATAGGAATGGATAAGGAAGATCTTTCTGTTGTTTCTAAATTACTACCATCTAAACCTGGGGTCACGTTACAACAAGCAGTTGCACAGTCTAAGCCTTTACGTGAGTATATTCAAGCTATGCCTATTAGACAAAAACTTTTGCAATTAGCAATGCAAGTAGAAGGGCTTCCAAGACATACGTCAACTCACGCTGCAGGCGTTGTTATTAGTGGCGAACCGCTTACATCGTATACGCCTATTCAAGAGGGTCAGCATAATGTGTACCTCACTCAGTACCCAATGGAAGCACTGCAGGATATCGGCTTACTTAAAATGGATTTTCTAGGTCTCCGTAATTTAACGTTAATTGATTATATTCTTGCAAAAGTGGAGCGAGATACAGGAGAAAGGAAAAATCTACCAGATATTCCTATGCAAGATGCTAAGACGTTTCAGCTTTTAGCAAGTGGTGATACAACTGGAATATTTCAGTTAGAATCAGACGGCATGCGCAAAGTATTAAAAGAGTTACAACCAACAGAACTAGAAGATATAGTGGCGGTCAATGCTTTGTATCGTCCTGGACCGATGGAGCATATTCCAACCTATATTAAAAGAAAGCATGGTTTGGAAAAAGTTACGTATGTTCATGATGTGCTAAAACCAATTTTACAAACCACGTATGGAGTCATTGTTTATCAAGAGCAAATTATGCAAATCGCTTCGAAAATGGCCGGATTTTCATTAGGGGAAGCTGACCTTTTAAGGCGAGCGGTCAGTAAAAAAGAGAGTGCGACGCTCCAAAAAGAGCGAAAGCATTTTATCGAAGGTAGTAAACGACAGGGATATGGTGAAGAAGTCTCAGAACAAGTCTACGACTTAATTGTTAAGTTTGCTAACTACGGATTTAACAGGAGCCATGCCGTTGCATATAGCTTTATTACTTACTATTTAGCCTATTTAAAAGCACATTATCCCCTTCAGTTCTTTGCGGTTTTATTAACCAGTGCGATTGGAAATCAATCAAAAAGTGAGCAATACATTCAAGAAATGAGGAAAAGAAAGATTGCTCTTTTGCCTCCATCTATCAATCAAAGTGCGTATGCTTTCAATGTAGAAAAGCAACAGATTCGTTTTAGTTTAGGAGCAATTAAATATGTTGGCGGAACAGTGGTTCAAGAAATTCTCAATGAGAGAAAGAATAAGCCGTTTGAAGACCTATTTGATTTTTGTATGCGCGTATCGACAAAAATTGTTAATAAAAAAATCCTTGAAACGCTGATTAATGCCGGTTGTTTCGATGAGTTTGGTGAAAATCGTGCCACGCTTATTGAAACGATAGACGTAGCTTTCGAACATGCCCAGCTGGTTGATCCACAAGATGATTTTGGCATGGGTTTTTCGCTAAAGCCAAAGTACATAATAGTAGACGAATTCAGCGAGCAAGAAATTTTGGAACGTGAAAAAGAAGCAGTAGGCTTTTATTTATCTAATCATCCGGCTTCTCAATATGAAAGGTTAATGGAAGCTCATTTTACAATCCCTCTTTGCGATATTGCGAAGTGTAAAAATGGAGCACAAGTTTCAATTATTGGACTTATCTCAAATGAGCGCATCATTCGTACCAAACAAGGTGAGCAAATGGCCTTCCTTGCAATTAGTGATGAAACAGACGATGCCGATGCAGTGGTGTTTCCACGAAGCTACGAGAAATACAAGCAGTTGTTAAACGTTGGAGAAGTCGTATTGATTAAAGGTAAAGTCGATATTCGAACCAATAAGCGACAAATTGTTGCACAAGAAATTTATTTAGCGAAGGAAGCTGAAGAAAAGCTGCCGAAACAAGAAGTATATTTACGTGTAAAGCCATCAGCCCAAAGTGATGAAGTCATTCGTGATATTTATAAAAAAATTCATAGCGCTAAAGGAAATGTACCAGTTCTGGTGTACTATGAGTCAGAGAAGCGATTATTACGCTTAACGTCCGACTACTTTATCTCACTAGAGGGGGATGTTATTACACAATTTAAAGCGTTACTTGGAGATGAAAATGTGGCTGTAAAAACGCTATAGTCTTTACAGATTGTAGATGATGTTATATTGTAAAGAAGTTAAAAAAAAGTGGTCTGACCACTGTTACTTAATTTTACATTTACTCAGATGCAATGAAAATGAGCGCTTATTGCTTAACTGCATCGTTTCTAATTAATAGCTATATGTATACTTATATCGAATGAGGAGTGAGCTCATGTCTTTACGTGAAGAAGCACTGCATATGCACCGTATTAATAAAGGGAAGTTAGAATCTAAGTCAAAAATCCCTGTTCGAAATGCTCAGGATTTAAGCCTAGCTTATTCACCGGGGTAGCTGAGCCTTGTAAAGAAATTTACGATGATGTGAATAATGTGTATGAGTATACAATGAAAGGAAATATGGTTGCAGTGGTATCTGATGGAACTGCGGTTTTAGGGTTAGGAAATATCGGTCCAGAAGCAGCTTTACCTGTAATGGAAGGTAAAGCAGTATTATTTAAAAGCTTTGCCGGAGTAGATGCGTTTCCTATCTGTTTAAAGACCACAGATATTGACCAAATCGTAGAGACAGTAAAGCTATTAGAACCAACATTCGGTGGAGTAAACCTAGAGGATATTGCGGCACCAAATTGTTTTGAAATTGAGGAACGCTTAAAGAAAGAAACCAATATTCCTATTTTTCATGATGATCAGCACGGAACTGCAATTGTAACGGTAGCTGGCTTGGTAAATGCATTAAAACTAGCAAATAAAAAAATGTCAGAAGTGAAGGTAGTAGCCAACGGTGCTGGAGCCGCAGGGATTGCCATCATTAAATTATTGCATCGCTATGGCGTGCGCGACATTATTATGTGTGACTCAAAAGGTCCAGTTTATGAAGGTAGATCGTTTGGGATGAATCAGGTAAAAGATGAGGTAGCTGCTTATACCAATCGTCAAAAAGTAACTGGGACCTTAGAAGATGCGCTTTCTGGAGCGGATGTTTTTATTGGTGTATCTGTCGAAGGGGCTCTGACAAAAGAGATGATTCAAAAGATGAATGAGGATCCAATTGTTTTTGCAATGGCTAATCCAATGCCTGAAATTATGCCCGACGAAGCAAAGAGTGCGGGTGTAAGGGTAATTGGGACAGGGAGATCGGATTTTCCTAACCAAGTGAATAACGTGCTGGCGTTTCCTGGTATATTCCGTGGTGCCCTAGATGTACGGGCTACTCATATCAATGAACAGATGAAAATTGCTGCGGTAGAAGCAATTGCAAGCCTTATTTCATCAGACGATTTACATGAAGATTATGTTATTCCCGCACCATTCGATACTAGAGTTGCACCAGCAGTAGCAGCTGCTGTGGCGAAAGCAGCGATGGAAACAGGTGTTGCGAGGTTACAGGTTGATCCAAATGAAATTGCATTAAAAACGCAGCGTTTGGCTATCATTGAATAAAGTGATACAGCGAAAAATTCTGTTTGGATACTAAGTGGATAAGGTGAGTGAAAAAATAGGTTGATGAATGAACGGTCAAAAGTTTATGTAGAAATCTTAAAGCAAATTCGGCAATTGATGCAGTCTAATCAGCTGCAAACAGGAGATAAAATTCCGTCAGAGCGAGAGTTGGCAGAGCGACTAAATGCGGGTCGCTCTTCTGTGCGTGAAGCGCTTCGAGCATTGGAGTTGCTAGGCCTTATTGAAACACGGCGGGGGGAAGGCACGTTTATTAAAGAAGTAGGCGATCATCAGCTTATCGAGATTTTAGCAACGTTTCTCTTGCATGATAGCAAACCAAAAGAAGACTTAATTGAAACGAAATATATGTTAGAAAGAGCATGCTTAGAATCTATACTACAGAATAATGAAAGCATTGTTGATCAGCTAGATCATCAAACCTTAACAATTAAACAGCTATTTGAGCAGTTATTTCGCCTTCAACATAATCGATTGTTACATCGCATTTGGCTAATTGTTAGTAACTTTTACTATACATTTCAACAGTCAACAATGACGCAAAATCAAGCCCAAATTGCGTTATTAATTCATGCTATTAAACAAGGAAACGAGCATGACGTTTTTGCGATTCATAAAGGATGGTATCATCCTTGTGATGCTTCACAAAATGTCGAATAGCACGTTGCATGTTTCTACACAAAATGTACAACTTTTCTTGTAAAGTAAATATCAATTAGTACACAAAATGAAGGAATTATGAGTGGATTCATATTTCATGGTCTCATGGTCTGTTTGCACCGATTGTGTAACCTATTTTGAAATAATAGGTGATAGACGCTCTATTGGTTTCAGACTGATGCTTATTGCATGATAAGCAAAGGATACGAAGACAGGTTCTTTTAGATAAAAGGATCAAAAGGAGGTTACACTTTGTTAAGAGATTTATTTACTAAAAATACAAAAAATGCAAAGAATACAAAGAAGAAAAAGTATGCTTCAGTTCCATCAGAACACCTAAAACAAGATGTACCGGAAGGAATTATGACGAAGTGTAAAAAATGTAAAAAAATTCTGTACACCAAAGAGCTTAATAAAAATCTAAAAGTTTGCTTAAACTGCGGACATCATCACCAAATGACTGCTAAAGAAAGAATTAGTAGCTTAATTGATGAAGGTACGTTTATTGAATATGATCGTACAATGCGCTCTCAAAACCCTTTAGAATTTCCCGATTATGTTGAAAAGTTGGAGAAAGACCGTGAAAAAACGGGCCTTAGTGAAGCTATTGTAACGGGTGAAGGAGACATTGATGGTTTAAAAGTAGTCGTTGCCGTTATGGATTCACATTTTAGAATGGGAAGCATGGGCTCTGTTGTAGGTGAAAAAATTACAAGAGCTATCGAAAAAGCAAAGGATTTAGGCGTACCGTTTCTTATTTTTACAGCATCAGGTGGAGCTAGGATGCAAGAAGGTATCTTAAGTTTAATGCAAATGGCTAAGACAAGCTCAGCGTTAAAAATGTATAGTGATAAAGGTGGACTCATTATTTCCATCATGACGCACCCTACAACGGGAGGCGTATCCGCTAGTTTTGCTTCGTTAGGAGATTATAATCTAGCAGAGCCGGGTGCTTTAATTGGTTTTGCAGGTCGAAGAATTATTGAGCAAACTATTCGAGAAGAGCTACCGGAGGATTTCCAAACTGCAGAATTTTTATTAAAGCACGGTCAATTAGATGCGGTTGTGGCGCGTCACAATTTAAAAGAAACGCTCACGAATATTTTAGACATTCATGTAGGAGGTGACGTACAGTGGTAAGTGAATTAGAATTCGAACGTCCAATCGTGGAATTGCGTAATAAAATTGCAGAGTTAAAGGAATTTGCAACAAACACCGATGTTGATTTATCAACAGAGATTGAAAAGCTAGAAAAGCGCTTGGAAAAAGTAGAAAAAGATATTTATAACCACTTAAGCCCATGGAATCGTGTGCAGATTGCGCGTCATCCTGAACGACCAACTACGCTTGATTATATTTCAAGGTTGTTTACTAATTTTTTAGAGTGTCATGGTGACCGTTATTACGGTGATGATGAAGCCATCGTAGGAGGAATTGCTAAGTTCCAAGGTGTACCTGTCACGGTTATTGGTCATCAGCGTGGTAAAGATACGAAAGAGAATATTCGTCGCAATTTTGGAATGCCACATCCTGAGGGATATCGTAAAGCATTACGTTTAATGAAGCAGGCTGAAAAGTTTAACAGACCAATTATTTGCTTTATTGATACAAAAGGCGCTTACCCAGGAAAAGCAGCGGAAGAAAGAGGACAAAGTGAAGCCATCGCAAAAAACCTTTTTGAAATGGCTGGCTTAACTGTACCTATCGTTTGTATTGTTATTGGAGAAGGAGGAAGTGGAGGAGCATTAGGACTTGGTGTAGGGAACCATCTTCATATGCTTGAAAACTCCACGTACTCTGTTATCTCTCCAGAAGGTGCTGCTGCCTTACTGTGGAAAGATGCAACGCTTGCTAAGCAAGCAGCAGAAACAATGAAAATTACGGCACCAGATTTAAAAGAACTAGGCATTGTGGATGAGGTTGTGGAAGAAGTCAAAGGTGGAGCTCATCGTAATATTGATGAACAAGCAGCTTATATGGAAGTAGCGATTCGTAGCTCTTTACAAGAATTAACAAAATTAACAAAAGAGCAATTAGTTGAAGAACGCTATGAAAAATACAAAAAAATCGGACAGTTTTCAGCTGAAACCGATGCCATCGGTGTGAAATAAACAACGAAGCATCCTCTACTTAGATAGGGGGTGCATTTTCTCGTTTCTACAATAGCGCTTCTCTATTGTGTTTCATAGTTCTTCATGGTATTTTATAGACAGCAAAACCCTATAGGATTCTTAAGAAGAAGCCTGCATTTTCCGCTAATGGATTTAAAATACATTGTTGTAGGAAAAGCAACCCGCTTCTTTTATTGTAATGTCTAAAACCAATTTTTATAGGCATGCTTGTCAGATAGACGGGAATAGTAAAATCATTAGATAAACCAAGTGAATTGTAGTAAAAAAACAACTAGTTAAGGGTAAAATTATGCTATGAGTGTACAATACATCATGTGTTGTGATAGTCTATTTACTGCTTACATAATAGTTCTTTCTTTGGTTTAAAGAGAACATATCATCGCCTGACTAAGCTACATATTGCTGTTAACATGTAAAGTAAAAGGTGATTAGTCCAGTAACTTTGAGTGCTAGGTTTGTACAATTACTTGAGAAGTTTGGTTATACCACTATATAGGAGGAAGATAGAATGCGTAAAACAAAAATTGTAGGTACTATTGGTCCAGCAAGTGAAAGTGTAGAAAAGTTAGTTGAACTATTTAACTCTGGTTTAAATGTTTGTCGTTTAAACTTTTCACACGGTGATTTTGAAGAGCATGGTGCACGTATTGTTAACATTCGTGAAGCTGCTAAAAAAACAGGGAAAACAATCGGAATTTTACTTGATACAAAAGGTCCGGAAATTCGTACAAATACAATGGAGAACGGTGCAATTGATTTAGAAGAAGGTTCTGAAATCATCGTTTCTATGCAAGAAGTAGTAGGAACAACTGAAAAGTTCTCAATTACATACCCTGGTCTAGTAGAAGATGTACACCCAGGTTCTAAAATCCTGTTAGACGATGGCTTAATTGGACTGGAAGTATTAGAAGTTAATAAAGCTGCTGGTGAAATCAAAACAAAAGTACTAAACCCAGGTACTTTGAAAAATAAAAAAGGTGTTAACGTACCAAACGTAAGTGTAAACTTACCAGGTATTACAGAAAAAGATGCAAACGACATCGTGTTTGGAATCGAGCAGGGTATTGATTTCATCGCTGCATCTTTCGTTCGCCGTGCGTCTGACGTATTAGAAATTCGTGAACTATTAGAAAAGAATAATGCTCCACACATTCAAATCATTTCAAAAATTGAAAACCAAGAAGGTGTCGATAATATCGATGAAATTCTTGAAGTGTCTGATGGCTTAATGGTTGCTCGTGGTGACTTAGGAGTAGAAATTCCTGCTGAAGAAGTACCGTTAGTACAAAAAGATTTAATTAGAAAATGTAACGAGCTTGGTAAACCTGTTATCACAGCAACACAAATGCTGGATTCTATGCAACGTAACCCACGCCCAACTCGCGCAGAGGCAAGTGACGTAGCGAACGCAATCTTTGATGGTACAGATGCAATTATGTTATCCGGTGAGACTGCTGCTGGTTCTTATCCAATCGAAGCTGTTCAAACAATGCATTCGATTGCATCACGTGCAGAACAAGCTCTAAACTATCGTGAAATCTTACAACAACGCAGCAAGCGAGTAGGTACATCTATTACAGATTCAATCGGTCAATCTGTAGGACATACGGCACTTAACTTAAATGCAAGTGCAATTGTTGCTCCAACTGAAAGCGGATATACGGCAAAAATCGTTTCAAAATACCGTCCACAATCTCCAATCGTAGCGGTAGCAGCAAATGATTCAGTAGCTCGTCGTTTAGCGTTAGTATGGGGAGTAACACCAGTTGTAGGTGAGCGTTGCACAAATATTGATGACATGTTAGAGCATGCTGTAAACGACGCAGTAAAAACGGGCATTGTATCTCAAGGAGATCTAGTTATTATTACAGCAGGTGTACCTGTTGGAGAATCTGGTGCTACAAACCTAATGAAAGTACAAGTTGTAGGTGATGTATTAGCAAAGGGTCAAGGCATCGGTCGTAAATCAGCGGTTGGGCAAGTAGTTATTGCGAAAAGCGCAGCTGAAGCAAACGAAAAAATGACAGAAGGCGCAATTTTAGTTACAAATAGCACAGACCGCGACATGATTAGTGCAGTTGAAAAAGCAAGTGCATTAATTACAGAAGAAGGTGGCTTAACAAGCCATGCAGCTGTTGTAGGGCTAAACTTAAGCATTCCTGTCATTGTAGGCGTAGAAGGCGCAACAGTTACGTTTAAAGATGGACAAGACATTACAGTAGATTCGGCTCGTGGCGTTGTATACAATGGTCATGCAAGCATTCTGTAAGGTATAATTAAGAAAAGGAGAAGGTCTTTACCTTCTCTTTTTCTATAGTCAGATATTAAGGAGAGTTGACGGTGAAATTTCTCGTTCCAATTTTAATTATTATCCCTGCTATTGAAATCACATTATTGCTTACAGTAAGTTCGAAAATTGGTATTTTACCAACATTTTTCTTGATTTTAGCAACGGGAATATTAGGAGCTTATTTAGCAAAGAAGCAAGGTATGAAGACCTTACACAAAGCACGACAGCAAATGAATTCTGGCCAAGTTCCCGGTGAAGCAATTGTAGATGGGCTCTGTATCTTAATCGGCGGTCTTTTACTATTGACACCGGGCTTCTTTACCGATACAACGGGTTTTTTACTACTTATTCCTGCAACAAGAAAGTTTATCAAACCAACTGTTATGAAGTTATTCCAGCGACTGTTTCAAAATCGCGGAAGGTTTACGATTATTCGCTAAGAATGAAAATCAGGGTATCGACTAAAAAAAGAGTGTGCTATCAATGAGAAAAACTCTCTCATGAAGCACACTTTTATTTTGCAATAATAAAATTTTTAATATCTGTAAATACACCAGCTGAGTGTAGCGTACGAATGATAACCAATAAAATGGGCCCAACAATTAATCCGAGAAAACCAATTAATTTAAAGCCGACAAACAAAGCAATCAAAGTAGCTAAAGGATCTAATCCAATACTCGATGATAGGATTTTAGGTTCCATAATTTGGCGCTGTACGATAACCACTAAGTATAAAACAGATAAACCAACGGCAAAGGAGATATTTCCAGTTGTAAACGTATAAATAATCCAAGGCACGAAGATGAGTCCGGTTCCTAAATAAGGTAATAAGTCTACAAAGCCGATAAGTAAAGCGATAGTAATTGAATAATCAACTCGTAAAATGAGTAGACCAGTAAGAACAATAATCGTTGTGATGGAAATAAGCGTAAGTTGAGCTTGAATAAATCCAAAAAGTGCTTTTTTTAGCTCTCCGATTACAGCTTCACTACTCTGTTTCACCTTTGGTGGTAAAAAGCTTTTGCTAAATGCAAGGAAACGATTCCAGTCCTTGCTGATAAAGAAGGTAGCAAGTAAGGAAAAAATAACAACAGTTGCGATGTTAGGGAGCCATCCGAGAAAAGTTGGGATCGCTTGTAAAAGTCGCTGTAAAAAGTCTCCGACAGTTGTTGTAATACTACTGCCAACGTTTTGAATATTTGTTAAAATAGTTTCCTGTTGGTTATGGTTTAAGCTGTTAAACATTGAAGCAATTTGGTTATAAAGAGGAATCAGTTTGCTGGCAATAAAGTTTTCGATGTATACGATGACGGCTCCAAAATTAGTTGGAACGACTTTTGCTAGATAGGTTGTACCGGCTATTATTTCAGTCACTAATAGCGTAATCGAGCCTGCTAGAATGGAAAAAATAAGCATGATGGAAATAAGAACAGCAATGTAGCGTTTACACTTTAACGTACGCTCAAAAAAGTTTACGATTGGATTCATGAAGAGTGCAATAATAAAGGCAATGATGAATGGATAAAGCAGCGTTGAAAGGTAATAAATGACTATAAGTGTGGCGCTTAAACCAGTCAATAAGATGACGATTCGTAAAAAACGAACCCAATAGATTTTAGGCAAGCAGTTAACAACCTCCCTCTATAAATGTTGATTTATCAACGGTTTGAGCCGTTGGTGGGGTGTCAAAAAAATATTTTTCGACACGCTTCCTAACAATATTTTTATATTATGAAAAACTATTCCATTATATGGGTACGCTACGCGGTCACTACTGGTTAATAGTGGTAAGTAGTGTCAGAGAA
>NZ_JBXDLD010000062.1:0-4286 GCF_056820425.1 Priestia sp. KCTC 13724
GCAAAGATAAAATTGCTGAAAATTTAGATTTTTATAAAGCGTTGAATTATTTTAATGCGACACTAGTGAGTAGTTCTGTATAATTTTTTTCGTCTTGCTTTATCCTATCTACAGGAGGTGTTTTCCGAATGAATAACTTTTCAAAGCAAGACGTAACAACAGGTTATAATGATTTGCAACAAGCTCAAGTCTCTATTCAATCGGCGCAAAAAATGATTGGAACTGCAACGATGAGCATGAGTCCACAGCAGCTTAGTGAAGCAACAGAAGCTCTAGCAAACGCGCGCACAGAATTAGAAGCGGCACAGGCAAACGCAACGGGCGTAGACGAAGAGTTTCTTCAAAAGTGCATGGCGGATTTAAAAGCTTGTGAGCAGCAGTTAACTGAGGCAAAGCAATAAGGTTGTAACAGAGGAAGAGCACTCTTTTCATCGTAAAGTGACCGCGATAAAAAGAGTGCTTTTTTCACTGATATACATAATGATTTAAATATCTGTAATATTATGGGTGTATTTACTAATCTTTGTTTTAGAGGTATAATGAAAATAGATATCGAAAAATTCTGTTTATTATCAGGTTAATTGTCGATAAGGAGTGAGAGCTGTGTACCGTACACAAGTGAAAGGAAATGAAATTATCGTTTTGTTTTCAACGACAGAAGCATCCAAAAAAAGGACTGATATTGAAAGAGAAAAAATCTATAAGCGCGTTCTTCATTTGGATGAAAAACTGCTTACATTTCATAATGGTACGAGCTTTACAATTGGAGATCCGCTAGGTTTGATTGTCGCTCATGTTAAGAAGAGTGAGTTAACGACAATTTACATTGAACATATTATTGATAAACAATTTATGTATCATGATGATGTGATTTAAAAAGGTGAGACGAATTCGTCTCACCTTTTGCTATTAAATAAACATACCTGCGATTGCTGCGCTTAATAAGTTAGCTAATGTACCAGCAAGAATAGCACGGAATCCTAAACGTGCGATTTCTGGGCGACGGCTTGGAGCCATGTTTCCTAAACCACCTAATAAAATAGCAAGTGAAGATAGGTTAGCAAACCCACATAGTGCAAAGCTGACAACAGCGACCGTTTTATCAGAAAGCTGATCAATCTGTGGAGCAAAAGAAGAGTACGCTACAAATTCATTCAACACAAACTTTTGTCCGATGAAACCAGCAGCTTGTACGGCCTCACTCCAAGGGACACCAATAACAAACGCAATCGGTGCAAACACAAACCCTAAAATGGTGTCAAGCGTAAAGTTTTCAAGATTAAAAAGGCTTCCAATTCCAGACAAAAGTCCATTTAACAATGCAATCAGTGCGATGAATGCAAGTAGCATTGCTCCTACGTTTAATGCAAGCTTTAACCCGTCAGATGCTCCGCGAGCAGCTGCATCAATCACATTAACCGTATCTTTATCTTTTTCCATTGCAATGCCTTCAGCTGTTGACGTCTTTTCTGTTTCTGGAATGATCATTTTGGCCATAATTAATCCGGCTGGAGCAGCCATAAAGCTTGCTGCTAATAAATATTCGATTGGTACACCTAAAGCTGCATATCCAAATAATACTGAACCAGCAACTGATGCTAGACCACCCGTCATAACGGCAAAAAGCTCTGATCTTGTCATTTTTGGCAAGTATGGTCGAATAACTAACGGTGCTTCCGTTTGACCAACGAAAATATTCGCTGCGGCAGATAAAGATTCCGTTTGGCTTGTTCCTAGTAGTTTGGCTAATCCGCCACCAAGGAACTTAATAATAATCTGCATGATTCCTAGATGATATAGAACCGCAATTAAAGAAGAGAAGAAGATAATTAACGTTAATACATTAAATGCAAAGATAAACCCAGTAGGCTGACTTGCATCCGACAGTGTACCAAACAAGAAGGAAATCCCTTCATTTGCATAGTTTACAACGTTTTGGACAGCAGTTGTTACTTTTTCTAAAGCTGCTCGGCCAACGTTCCATTTTAAGACGATAAATCCAAATAGAACTTGAATGGCTAAGCCGACTAATATCGTACGAGGTTTGATTGCGTTTTTATTACTGGATAATAAAAACGCTACCAAAAAGATAAATGCAATACCTAATAGACCCCAAAGGAAATTCATATTCTCCACCTTTTCTTTATGTTTTTAGCAAGTTGTCGTCAGACTTCTAACGTCTTACGACAACTTAAATATAATAGTTTTTATCGAAAAATAAAAGAGGTTTTTGAGTTTTTCCTCTTTTATCTTGTCCGAACTTTGATAATTTATGAATAAAAAATGAGTGATTAATCTTTTAAAAAGGTTTGATACACAAGGGATGGTTAAATCATAGGATTGTGATTTATGCATGAATAGGAAATGATAAAATAGCAAAAAAATATAGATATGCATTGTTTGGCAAATGCTTAAAATTGTTTAGCATCACGCTACCTGGAGGCTGCTATGGAAAGTAGAAAAAAAATGGACTTGCTTGCGCTTGCATCGGTTCCGCTTATTATGACACTGGGGAACTCCATGCTCATACCTGTTTTGCCAATCATTGAAAAGCAGTTGAAAATCAGTTCTATGCAGGTCTCAATGATTATTACCGTGTACTCAATATTTGCTATTTTTTTGATTCCAATTGCTGGCTATTTATCAGATCGCTTTGGACGAAAAAAAGTCATCATTCCCAGTCTAATTTTAGCAGGGATAGGTGGAGCAATTACGGGGTGGGCTTCATGGCAAATGGATAGCCCGTTTTGGATTATTCTAATTGGGCGAGCCGTTCAGGGGATTGGTTCAGCCGGTGCCATGCCAGTAGTGATTCCTTGTGTAGGGGATATGTTTGAGGACGAACAGGAAGTAACGAAAGGGTTAGGGTTAATTGAAACGGCTAACACGTTTGGTAAAGTATTAAGCCCCATTTTAGGTTCATTCTTAGCCTCTTTTATTTGGTTTTTACCGTTTTGGTTTATTCCTATTCTTTGTTTATTGTCCATCTTACTTGTTCTCTTTTTGGTGAAAACTCCTAAGTCAGGATCATCGGATACAAAGAAACAAAACATTAAAGATTTCATTAAAAATGTGAAGGGTACTCTTCATAAGAATATTCGCTGGCTGTTAGCCATTTTTATTTTAGGTGCTATTATCATGCTTGTTTTATTTGGAATGCTCTTTTATTTATCAACAATTCTAGAAGAGAGATACGACATTATCAATACAAAAAAAGGCTTTGTTATGGCCATTCCATTGCTTGCACTATCCATTGCCTCTTATGTTGCTGGAAAGAAAATTGGTAAGAATAAAGTTGTGATGAAATGGTGTTCATTCTTTGGATTTCTTCTATTAACTTGCTCTTTTCCCATCTTATTCTTTAATACCTCGATCGTCATGAGTATCATAACGCTTGTAATTGGCGGTATCGGAATAGGTGTTGCTCTCCCAAGTCTAGATGCTTTAATTACGGAAGGCATTGAGAAAGAAGAGCGAGGTACAATTACGTCAATATACAGTTCCATGCGCTTTGTTGGAGTCGCTGCCGGACCCCCATTGTATACATTGTTAATGAAATGGTCAGATATGGCTGTTTTCCAAATGTCTTTATTTGTTAGTGCAATTGGGGCTATCATTGTCCTTAAGGCAATCAAACCAACAGATGAAGCCGTGAAGGTTAAAAAAGCTGAGGTTTAATTTTATTTTAAAGATAAGATGTCTGTCCCTCACAACTTGTATTACTGTGCCATATACTATGAATGAAAAGATGAATCAGTGAAATGAGGGACAAAGAAGATGGCATTGCAAATTATGAAAATTTTAGCTTCTGCTACAACAGTTACAACCGTAAGCCCCGTTAATACAAAGTTATTCTACGTTACGACTGCACAAACGGATGGAGGAGGCACGTTAACAATCGATGCTGCTGACTTTTTTTAGATGATGGCTCAGCAGCAACGACACTTCCTGCACTAGAAAGCAACAATAGCTATTATCAAGTGTACATCAATGGTTTATTACAGATGGAAGGGTTATTGACTTACACACCTGGTGCTACGGGCGTAGGCTCAGTAGCAGTTGATGTACCAATAGGCGGATCAATTTTAACAGGAACGCCTGTTATTGTAGAGGTTGTTAACTTTACACCGGCTTCCTCAACAACCGTTACAACATAATGAAGCGATACGAAAGAAGCAAAGCTACATTTTTGCTTCTTTTTATTATGGAATTTAAGCTCACTAGTGTTGCATTAAAACAATTCAGCGCTTTATAAAAATCTAAATTTTCAGTAATTTTATCTTTGC
>NZ_JBXDLD010000063.1:0-30899 GCF_056820425.1 Priestia sp. KCTC 13724
TGCCTAAAATAATAAAATTGAAGATTTTGAGTCTTTTTAATAGTTAATTTAAATTAATGCAACACTAGTGCCCTCCGCTATATCATTTTTTTCTGCATACTTTTTATTTTACAATGGTTATCTTCTTCACAAAAGGTTTAAAACCCTTTCATCTCAACTGGTAGCGCTTATCCATTTTTCTATTTTAATAAAATATTAAGTACATGTTTTCACGATATGAATAAACTAATATACAACGGATTTTCTATGTTTATTCATCTAACATTATCGTTGTTTTTTCTATTCAAATATGCTATTGTTGTTAGAAATAATTTTTTACTGTCTTTTTTTAGGAGGGATTACATGATGAGACATGTTACTTTGCTAGACATCTTCACACACCCAATTGCTAAAAAATATTTAACAAGATCTGGAGTTGCTCACGCAGTTTCTGTGGCGTATCATGCTTTTCGTTTATCCACTCAGTACAACGTCAACCCAGATTTAGCAACTAAAGCGGCCCTACTTCACGATATTGGTCACTATGAATGGTATACAGATGGTCAGTGGGACTATGAAAAATATAAAAAGAATGATATTCATGCAATCAAAGGAGCTGAGCGCGCCCACAAATTATTAATACGTCTTGGGGAAGAACCTCAAGCAGCAAAAGAAATTGCTTTAGCTATTTTACTTCACACTGATTCTTACTTACCTGAAGGAACCATTCATCAACGTCCGCTACAAAAAGTAGTCAAATTAGCTGATGAAGCAGACGAAGAGCCAGGTGGAAAGCACCATTATCGCCAAATGGATTATGCTTTAGCTGTTAAGAAAATTGAAGAACTTGACCAAAACGTGGAACGAATTCTTGGATCAGAACAATTTAAGCAATTAGGCTAAAAGGATTAACTTCTTTATTAAAAGTTAATCCTTTTTTATGTACAAAAATAAACCTTATAATCCCCATATATTCGCAAATACTACATAAGGATTCTAAATTACAAAGGAGGTACATACCATGCAAAAAAATGCTAGAGGATTTGTGCAAGATTCATGCACATCATTAACAGCTGCTAAGACTAGCCTAGAGCAAGCTCTTCAAACTGTTGAAAAAGGTTCAAATCGTGAGCGTATTGAGCAGTCTTTACAGGCTGTTGAAGCTGCATTAGGTCAATGTGATTCAACAGCTTCAACACTATCACAAGTTTAAATAAAAGAAGAGTTTGGGACATAACAAAATGATTGCTTCTAAGAGACGAACAATAGCTGTTCCAATCTTTTTGGTTTGTCTGAACACGTTCGTTCCATTGCGCTACGGCCACTCGCTTTCCGCGGGGAGGAACCTGAGCTTCCTCGCTGCGCTGCGGGATCTCCGTTTTCCCTCTCTTTCCCGCAGGAGTCGAGTGTCCTACGCTCCATTCCACCCTGTTTCCAACATTGTTTTCACAATCAACAAAAAACCTGAACGATTAAAAGTGAGAAACTCTCAATCGTTCAGGTTTATCATTGGATGAATTACTTATGTCCCAGCCTCCTTCTTTCTTTATAGTACAAGTGCAGCAATCCATCCAAAAATAATTAACGGAATGTTATAGTGTAAAAAAGTTGGCACACATGTATCCCAAATATGATTATGCTGACGGTCTACGGATAAACCTGAAGTCGGCCCTAACGTGCTATCTGAAGCAGGAGAACCTGCATCCCCCAACGCACCCGCTGTTCCAATAACTGAAATAGTTGCCAACGGACTGAGACCTAATTCTAAACAAAGTGGCACGAAAATTGTAGCAATGATTGGAATCGTTGAAAATGATGAGCCGATTCCCATCGTAACCAATAAACCAATTACAAGCATTAACAAAATTCCTAGTACTTGATTGCCCCCGATTAAATTAACAGAACCTTGAACAAGAGTTTCTACGTCTCCCGTTTCTTGAATCACTTTAGCGAAACCTGAAGCTGACAGCATAACAAATCCAATAAATGCCATCATACGCATACCATCAGTTAAAACCGTATCCGCTTCGTTCCATTTCACAACACCGCTTAGGTATACTACGATAATGCCTGCAAGTGAACCAAAAATCATGGAGTCTAATGGAATTTGCACCGCTAATGCAACAAAAATAGCTATTAATGAAATGATAATACCTTTTCTTGTATACGAAAGTCCATTATCGCTAGTTTCTTCGTTCACCGTTAGCTTACTATCTTTATAAACACGGGGCTTACGATATGAAATAAAGACCGCTACAAGCAAGCCAATAACCATTCCTAACGCAGGCAACGCCATTGCTTTAACGATATCACCGTCGTGTACAACTAAACCATTCTCTTGTACGTTTGTTGCAAGAATATCATGATAGATTTTCCCAAACCCTGCTGGTAGAAGCATGTATGGTGTCACTAATCCAAACGTGATGACAGTTGCAACAAGACGACGATCGATTTCGAGTTGATTAAATACTGTTAACAACGGTGGAATTAGCAATGGAATAAACGCAATGTGTACAGGAATTACGTTTTGTGAAAAGCATGAAATAATCAAGATAATTAATAAAATAAGTACTTTAGAAAGTGCTTTTCTTTTTGTATCTCCTTCGCGTCCAACAATCTTTAGTGCAACTGCTACTACTGCGTTGGGAAGACCTGTTCTTGAAATTACAACAGCAAACGCTCCGAGCAGTCCATAGCTTAAAGCTACAGATGCACTATTTCCTAAACCTTCTGTATATATATTGACTGTATCTGTTAAGCTAATTCCTCCAACAAGTCCTCCGATGAGAGCACCTATAGCTAGAGAGAAAACAACGTTAATACGAAGTAAACTCAGCACAAGCATAACAGCTACAGCTACTAAAACTGCATTCATTTTGAAACCTCCGTACTTTAGTGTGTTAAACAATTAGAGAATTAAAACAATACACTCATTATAATACCTCACACTCAAATGTCAATGGGAAATCTAAACAAACGTTTGATTAAACCGTTTTCTTATACAAAAAGCATGGATGAATGAATCATCCACGCTTTTATTATCCACTATAATATTGTTTAAAAATCATGAATTAATTGAGCTAATGTACGTACCATAACGCCTGTTGCACCAGAAGGACCATACGAACTAGCGCCGTTTGTTGTAGCCGTTCCAGCAATGTCCAAGTGAATCCACGGGGTGTTTTCCGCAAATTCTAATAGGAAGGTTCCTGCCATAATCGCATGTCCTTCTCGTCCTGATGAGTTGTTCAAATCCGCTACTTTACTGCTTCTCACCTTCTTTTTATCTTTTTCTGCGATAGGCAGTTGCCAAATCATCTCACCAGTCTGTTGACTTGCATCCTTTAGCTTCTCATAAAAAGCGGAATCATTCGTCATTGCACCTGTTGTATGTGTTCCTAAAGCTACAATAACACCACCTGTTAACGTTGCTACATCAACTAAATAGGAAGCTCCATGGTGTTTAGCATACGTTATGGCATCTGCTAGAGCCAGTCGTCCTTCTGCACCTGTATTCAATACTTCAATAGTTTTTCCGCTCATAGCTGTAATCACATCATCTGGCTTAAATGCCGTTGCGCTAATTACGTTATCCGTAGATGGAATGACCATTACAACGTTTTGCTTTGGTTTTGTTTCACCAATCACTTCCATTGCTCCTAACACCGATGCCGCTCCGCCCATATCCGTCTTCATCCCAACAATCCCGGATTTTGACTTGATTGAGTAGCCACCTGTATCGAAGGTAATACCTTTTCCTACTAGGCCGATAACATCCTTCCACTCACTTTTCCCTTGATATTTTAATGTAATCATTTTAGGAGGTTCAGTAGATCCTTGGTTAACGGCGAGTAAAGCTCCCATCCCTAACGTTTCCATCTCTTCTTTTTCAAGAATTTCGCATTCAAACCCATACTTATCGGCTAATTTTTGAGCATAATCAGCTAAATCTGTTGCCGTTAGCATATTACTTGGTAAATTTACGAGCGTACGGGCTGAATTTGTAGCTTTACCATACACATAACCGCTCTCAAAAGCACTCTCGATATTATTAGAAGCAATGATATTTATTTTTTCAAGCTGAACGCTTGGTAGATTCGAGCGCTTCTTATAATGTTCAAATTCATATGTAGATAGCTGACTCATTTCACCTAATAAGCGTGCAGACATTTCTTCACTAATAACAGAGGTTGTAAAAGTAGAAAGTGCAATAGTCACTTCTGTTAACTGACTTACCTTAATACGTTGAAAGAGCTTTCCATATGCTTCTTTTAAGGTTTCCTCTGTCAGTCCGCTGTTTCTACCTAAACCGATAAAGATTAGACGCTTCGCTCCTATCTTGTTAAACGTTGGAATAACTGAAACCTGCTTTTCATTAACGTTAATGTCCCCTGCTTTTACAAGCTGTGAAAGATAGCCATCAAACATCCCATTGATTTCTTCTAGAGGTCCTTCAAATGAATCATTTTTATGAAAAACACCTACTACTAGCGCTTCTGTTTCCCTTTCTAAATTTAGATTAGTATGTAACTGAAACATCTATAATCATCCTTTCATGTTCGAATCTCTTAAAAGCTACAGAGCTCTTTATATGTAACATTGTCTCATGAAAAAATAAAAATAACGAGTACATTCATTTATGTCTAATTTATAGCAACCAAAATAAAGAGTTTGGGACATAACAAAATGATGGCTTCTAAAAGACGAACACTAGCTGTTCCCATCTCTTTCCCGCAGGAGTCGAGTGTCCTACGCTCCATTCCACCCTGTTTCCAACATTGTTTTCACAATCAACCAAAAAACCTGAACGATTAAAAGTTATGAACTCTCAATCGTTCAGGTATAGTAGAGGCTGAACTACTTATGTCTCAGTCTCTAGCGAACTGAATTAACTTTTTGCCTAAATACCTGCATCGATTTGTTTTCATTAAGCGCGGTTAACTGTTGTTCAGACAAGGTTCCCTTCCCTTTTTCAACTACGTACACGCTAAGCTCCTTTTTACCCCACATCTCGTAAACATCATCTACTGTTTCAAAATATAAATCTAAATGATTACCTTTAATTGCTCCACCTTTATCCGCTACGACACCATATCCGTATCCAGGAATAAATAAAATCGTACCAATTGGAAATATTGATAAGTCTGCAGCGATTGTCGAATATAAGTCTCGTTTTACTTTTACACCTGAATATGTGATTCCGTAACTTGGATCTGTAGGATTTTTACCTGTTGATTCATATCCTGCTGTATACCCTGTCGCTAATACGATATGACTTGGGTAAGCTGACCAATCAAAAGCTTCTTCAATTTCTAATGCTTCCTTCTCAGAAGCACTCACTCGAAGACTATGATTAACAGTTGTAGAATCAGCCCATAACAGACTTTTAAACAAGACGGTAACGGGTACTCCTGTGACAGCTTCATAGGTTGTCAGCAATGCCCCTACAACAAGTAAAGACATGACAATACGCTTTATTAGTGTTTTAATCATTTGACTCTTTCCAACTCCTCCCACGAATCTATTTGTTTCCAAAGGAAAGTCAAATTATGCGTAGAAAGAGCAAAAACCCCTTTCTCATGAGAAGGAGTTCTTTCAATAATACATGCTTAAAACATTTGGTATCCTCTTACTCTAAGCATTTTGATTGCTACCCCTGCCATAAGAGCACCTAGAAAACCAGATAGCAAAATCACGATATCTGCAGTTGCTAATGACAGAAATCGTTCACCTAGCTGAGCCACTGATGCTAACGGCTCTTGGACATATTTGGCTGCTCGTACTTCATCCACAATCAAAATCACAATAATTGGGTACGTAATTGCCATAATCCACGACATTCTTAAGAGCATATTCAATAAGAAACCGATTCCAAAAAACAAAACAAAAAATAACAGCATCGAAATAATTAATTCTGGTACACTCATTGCCATTTTGACCCATCTCCCCGTCCTTCTTTCTTTAAGTGTACTTAAGTCCACAAACAGCGTCAATAACAGAATTTTTCGTTTATTACACATAAAAAAGGAGATTCGCCAGAATCTCCTTTCACCAATTTATTAGAAGAAATTAAATTTCCCTTTTTTAAGAACTAAACCTGCTCCACCCTGTAGGAATAAAGAGCGGTTATCAACAACTTTTTTCATAAATGATGCGCTTGAACCAAATAATTTACGGCCATACACAACTCCAATTGCATCATCATGTCCTAAAGAACATACCGTACCTTTTAGATCTGCTTTAAATTCTTTAAGCTCTTTTTCGCCACGAATTAAGCGTGCGATATTTTCTGCACATGTCTCACCCTGCTGCATAGCTACCTGAGCTGTTGGTGGGTAAGGACGGTCGTTTTCAGGATTGATCATAAACGAGCAGTCTCCTACGATAAATACATCCTCATGGCCTGGCGCTAACAGAGAGTTGCTTACCTTAACGCGACAACGGTTATTTTCAAACCCTGCTTTTTCAATAATATGACTTCCTCGAACTCCGGCTGCCCATACAACGGTTGCTGATTTAATTTCTTCAACTTGATTATCTTTTTCAACTAAGATGCCTTCTTCTGTACATTCCTTGATTGCTGTACCGATTTTGAATTCGACACCTTTTCTCTCAAGTTGTGTCACCGCATATTCAACCAGTTCTGGATCAAAACCTGGTAAAGCCGTTGGTGCAGCTTCTACACAGATAATGCGGACTTTTTCGCGTGGAATATCAAATTCTTTACATAGCTGAGGAACGCGGTTTGCCAACTCACCAACAAACTCAATTCCAGTAAATCCTGCACCGCCAACAACGATTGTTAATAACTCATCGCGCTTTACAGGTTCATTATTGTACGTTGCAAATACGTAATCAATATGTTCGCGAATTTGACGTGCAGCATTGATATTAGCAATTGAGAATGCATATTCTTTTAATCCTTTAATTCCGAAGGTTTCAGATTCATACCCTAATCCAACAACTAGATAATCATACTCGAGTTCACTGTCTTCTAAAATAACACGTTTTTCTGCAGTATTAATGTCCATTACAGTGTCTTTTACAAAGTTTACTTTTCCCGTATTAATTAAACTTTTCACTGGAAACCTTGAACGGTCGTGATGTAATGTACCTGCTGAAACCTCATGTAACCATGTTGTTTCATAATGGTAATCATTTTTATTAACGAGCGTAATCTCCGCGTCGTTGGTACCTAATTTCTTTTGTAAATGAACGGTTGTCATAATCCCACCGTAGCCAGCACCTAAGACAACAATTTTTGGCTTTTTCATTGAATGGTCATCCACCTTTTTTAGTTTAGAGTTATCAAATATTTGTGTTAAAAGTCATAAAGTTATAAATAAGGTCTACTTTTTTATGTTAGTGTAAACAAGAAAAGCTGTTACTATCCATTTCTTTTCCCGGTTTTACCTTATTGTATTCCATATAGTTTGTGAATCATTTCACGTAAGATGACGTACTAAAACCTTACTGAAACGATATTATATCTAGAAACATATTATGCTTTTTTAAGCTATTTTTCAATACCTATTCATTGATTTATAAGCTTTTTAATTTTCACTCTCTTCACTATAATGGAAATTTTATTAAATTGTTTTCTTCTTTTTCCATATGTATGAAAAGGGTTAAAAAGTTTTCTTTCTTCATCAGTACTTTATAATAAATTTTTATCTTTTAATTGTGCTATCATAACAGTAGACTTCTTTAACCTAAATTAACGAATGAGGTGACTAAATCATGAAAGAAGATAAACAAGTATACGATATCACCATTATTGGTGGCGGTCCTACAGGCCTATTTACTGCATTTTACGGTGGAATGCGCCAAGCTAGTGTAAAAATTATTGAGAGCCTACCTCAATTAGGAGGCCAACTTTCCGCTTTATACCCTGAAAAATATATTTATGATGTTGCTGGATTCCCAAAAATTCGTGCACAAGAGCTTGTTAATAATTTAAAAGAACAAATGAAGCAGTTTAACCCAACTGTTGCGCTAGAACAAGCAGTTGAAAAAGTAGAAAAGCAAGCGGACGGTGTTTTTCGATTGACGACTAATTCAGAAGTTCATTATTCAAAAACAATTATTATCACAGCTGGAAACGGTGCTTTTAAACCTCGTAAAATCGAGCTAGAGAATGCAGAGCAATTTGAGAAAGCAAACTTACATTATTTCGTTGATGATATGAATGTGTTTAAAGGACGCAAGGTATTAGTATGTGGCGGCGGTGATTCTGCAGTAGATTGGTCATTAATGCTTGAACCAATTGCAGAGCAAGTTACTCTGACACACAGACGTGATAAATTCCGTGCGCACGAGCACAGCGTAGAACAATTAAAAAACTCCAAAGTGGATATTAAAACACCATACATCCCCGTAGAATTTATTGGTGAAGATCGAATTACACAAGTCGTTCTTGAAAATACCAAAGGTGAAGAAAAAATTGTGGTAGATGTTGATGACGTCATTGTGAACTTTGGCTTTGTTTCATCGCTAGGTCCAATTAAAGAATGGGAGTTAGAATTAGAAAAGAATACAATTGTCGTTAACTCCAAGCAAGAAACAAATATTCCTGGAATTTATGCAGCTGGAGATATTTGTACATATGAAGGAAAGGTGAAACTAATTGTTGCTGGATTCGGTGAAGGCCCTACGGCCGTTAACAATGCAAAAGCATACATTGATCCAAAAGCTCGCCTACAGCCAATGCATAGTACATCAATGTTTTCTTAATAAAAAAGAGTTTGGGACATAACAAAATGATTGCTTCTAAGAGACGAACACTAGCTGTTCCCATCTCTTTGGTTTGTCTGAACACGTTCGTTCCATTGCGCTACGGCCCATTGTTTTCACAATCAACCAAAAAACCTGAACGATTAAAAGTGAGAAACTCTCAATCGTTCAGGTTTATCATTGGCTGAATTACTTATGTCCCAGCCTCTTTTTTTAGGACTTCCGCTAGTACATGTAGTCCTTTTTTATCTTTCGTCTTTAACTTAACCTCATATTTAAATTCTTCTGGATGAATTAGATTTGTTGATACCTCATAGTTCTTCAACCTGCTTATATAATCGTGATACGGCAACAGGTTAAACGGCGATCCCACACTTTGAAAAATCAGCTGTGCCGCTTCTTGTTCTTGAGTATCTGAATATAGAATTGCTAACTGTTTGTTGGAATCTAAAAGTAGGGGTGTAGTCTTTATTGGCAATGATGTGGGGATATGTTGGATAAAAATCATTGATTCAATTTTATCTTGCTTCTGAGATTTTATCGGAATAAACCATGCAGTTAGTTGTTGAATCATTTGCATTAAGCGATTTTTTCTAAAAAAAGCCCCGTAGCTATAAGTATTTGTTCGTAGTGTATTGTTTTCTTCTACCAAACTTCGCACCTCCTTAAAAGCCAGTCTAAATAAAATCGGATTTTATATGTAGAATTATAAATAATTCTGATAATTAAGTCAATTAAAATAACATATCAAGTTATGTTTTGTCACATTCATTTCATTTTATACCTTATTCATTGTAAATATACTTGTTGCTTTTCACATAATGCGTCAGAACTTCTAACAATCATATAGAAAACGAACCCTTTTATATATATGATAAGGTCAAATCATAAATCTTACGTTAAAAATTGAAATAGATAAGGTAATGTTATTTATGCAAAGCCAAAATACCCAAATAAAAAAAGTTTGGGACATAACAAAATGATTGCTTCTAAAAGACGAACACTAGCTGTTCCCATCTCTTTGGTTTGTCTCAACTCGTTCGTTCCATTACGCTACGGCCACTCGCTTTCCGCGGGGAGGAACCTGAGCTTCCTCGCTGCGCTGCGGGATCTCCGTTTTCCCTCTCTTTCCCGCAGGAGTCGAGTGTCCTACGCTCCATTCCGCCCTGTTTCCAACATTGTTTTCACAATCAACAAAAAACCTGAACGATTAAAAGTGAGAAACTCTCAATCGTTCAGGTATAGTAAGGACTGAACTACTTATGTCTCAGTCTCTTTTAGCACCTTATTAACACTCTTCCGGTGTACCAGCGTTCGCTGCCGTGCGGAATGAAGATCCACAGCCGCATGATGCAATGGCATTTGGATTATCAATTGTAAATCCTCCACCAAGCATAGACTGCTTATAATCAATCTTAACTCCTTTTAAAATCGGCACACTTTCTTTATCAACAAGAATTTGAATGCCATGTTGCTCAAACTGCATATCGTCTTCACTAACTTCGTGTGCGAAGCCCATTCCGTATGATAAACCTGAACAGCCTCCTCCGTTAATCGTTACGCGAAGGTAAGCATTCTCTTCTTCATGTTCTTTCATCATATCTTTTATTTGAAAGCTAGCCGCTTCTGTAATTTCTAGGATATCTTGACTCATAGTTAGATGACCTCCTTTTACCTATAAGTATACGCTGTGAGTACATGATGAACAACTACTCTGCTTTCAGTTCTTAATAGTAATAAACGCCATCACAAATAACAACTGCTGGACCTTTCATTAGTACATGGTTATTTTCTTTCCATGTAATAATTAAGTCTCCACCCGCCAAGTGAACAATTGTGGGAGTGTTTTTTTGCGTAAGATTATTTAAAACAGAAGAAACAACTGCTGCACATGCACCGGTTCCACAAGCTTGCGTTACACCTGAACCTCTTTCCCAAACGCGAAAATGCATTTCTGATTCATTCATAATCTCTACAAATTCAACATTTACACCTTCCGGAAAACGTGGATCCTTTTCAACCACTGGTCCTAATGTATGAAGAGGTGCTTTTTCAATATTTTCTACATAAAATACAACATGAGGATTTCCCATCGATACAGCTGTACCTATAAGCTCTTCGCCACCGAACTCCATTTTCTCTGACACGATGCTGTTACCTTCAAATCCAAGCATTGGAACTTCAGCTGGCTTTAATTTTGGTTTCCCCATATCAATTGTTACTTCATTTACTTTTTTATCCTGCAAATGAACAGTCGCATGGACAAGACCTGATAATGTTTCAATTGTAAACTCTTCTGTTTCTACTAAATTATGCTCATATGCATACTTAGCTACACATCTTAAGCCATTCCCACAATTTTTTGCTTCTGAACCATCGTTGTTAAATACGCGCATTTTAACATTCCCTTTAGTAGAAGGACAAATTAGAATCATCCCATCTGACCCGATGCCCGTATAGACGTTTGATACCTTAATAGCAACAGAAGCTAAATCTTCTTCCGCAATATGCTCTTCAAATAGATTGACGTAGATATAATTATTTCCAAGCGCGTGCATTTTTGTAAAAGCAAATTTTTTCATTTAATCACCCATTATTTTTTAGTATGGTCTTAGTATAAAATCATTCAATGTAGGAAACAATAAGAACATCCCCCGTTTCCCAACTCTTTAGCCAAAATGGTTAAGGAGTTTTTATTTTTCTATCACAAACACTACAAAAGACCCAAGATACGAAACAAAAAGTGTATAATATAGTCTTAAAGAATCATTAAACTTCAAAAGGAGGAAATGAATTGGAAACCCTACATCCTCTTTATGATAAAAAAATCGCTTGTGCTTTGTGTAGCCACAGCTTTTATTCTAAAAAAGTCCGATCTCGCTTTTTAAAGGCTCAAAGATACGATACTGATTTTTTTATTTATTATGAAAACCCAAAGTTGCACCCTATCATATATGATGTCGTAATCTGTCCAAAGTGTGGATATGCGAGTACAGAACAATTCTCAAGAATTTTTCCTCCAGGTAGTGCAAACCAAGTTAAGGAAAAGGTCACAAAAAATTGGAGCTACCATCCATATGATCAAGAACGAACGTTGCAACAAGCAATAAATGCTTACAAGCTGGCTATTTATTGTGCCAACATAAAAAAAGAAAAGTCATCTGTACTCGCAAGCCTCACGCTACGAGTAAGCTGGCTATACCGACTGCTTGATGACATCCAACAAGAGCGAGCTTTCGCTTTACATGCATTAAAGTGCTACACCACAGCATATTTAGAAGAAACGTTCCCTTCTAACAGTAACGAAGTTCGATTGTTATATATTATAGGAGAACTAAACTATCGGCTCGGGTTTCAGCAGCAGGCGCTTCTCTATTTTTCAGAAATTATCTATAAACATAAAAATCATCCCGATCGCAAAACATTTGAGCGAACTAAAGAAAGATGGCATGAGATTCGTAGCATATCATAGCAAAACAAAAGCGGTAATGCCTATAGGCATTACCGCTTCTACTTTTACTCTATATTAAAACATTGGGTTCTCTTCCAAATGTGTGTAGATAGCTGCTACTAATTCTTCTGGTGTGTCAGCAGCTACAACATCCCCGTTTACTAAAGCAAAAAGAGACCGTGCACACTTTCCACAATAACCCAAACATCCATACTCAACAATATCTAAATTTGGATCTTTTTCTAACTCTTCCAACGCAAGCTGAGAACCGCTAGCTAAATTGCTGATACAAAATTCAATAATTGGTTGAATCACTATTCTCACCTCTCTACTAATTGTTTATCCTACCTTGTTTTTAAAAAGACGTCAAATATCCAAACTGCATGCTGATAAGGAAATTATGTTGAAACATATTGTGGTTTTTATTCAATTTAGTTATACTTTTATGTGAATACAAACAAAACAGGTTATATTAAATTATTATTTAAGTAAAATATGCTATGCAAAATCGAATGCGATTGACGTATCGGTTTCGTTTTGTATGCCTATATGTTTTAAGCAATTCAATTAGTATAGAGAGAATAAAATGTCTAAACGTAAAGGGGAAATCCAGATGAAGAACCTTGTGATACTCGGTGGAGGATATGGTGGTATGCGTGTCCTACAGCGACTTTTGCCAAATCAATTGCCAGAGGATGTACATGTAACATTGGTTGATAAAGCACCTTATCACTCATTAAAGACTGAATTCTACGCGTTAGCGGCTGGAACCATTTCAGATCAGCACGTTCGCGTTTCTTTCCCAGAGCATCCTCGTTTATCTATTCGCTATGGCTTCATTACAAACATTGATCTTGAAAATAACCAAGTTCATCTTGAAGACAACGAAGTCCTCCATTATGATGATCTAATTATCGGACTAGGGTGTGAAGATAAATATCACGGCGTGCCAGGCGCACCGGAGCATACATACAGCATTCAAACAATCGACGCTTCTCGCGCTACATATCAAGCGTTAAACAATTTACCTGCTCATGCAACCGTATCGATTGTCGGAGCTGGTCTTAGCGGTGTTGAATTAGCTAGTGAGTTAAAAGAAAGCCGTTCTGATTTAAATATCATGCTATTCGATAGAGGAAAATTAATTTTATCTTCATTCCCAGAACGTTTGAGCAATTATGTTCAAGACTGGTTCACTTCTAACGGTATTGAAATTGTGAACAACGCCAATATCACGAGAGTAGAACAGAATACTCTATACAATCATGATGAACCAATTAAAAGCGATGCGATTGTGTGGACAGCCGGCATTCAACCAAATAAGGTCGTTAGGGATTTAAACGTTGAGAAAGACACTCAGGGTCGCGTAGTCTTAACAAAATATCATAATCTGCCTAACAATGAGAATGTCTATGTATTGGGAGACTGTGCTAGCTTACCACATGCTCCTAGTGCTCAACTAGCTGAGGGGCAAGCAGAGCAGATTGTTCAAGTGTTAACAGCACGATGGAAGAATGAAGAGCTACCTACTGAGTTACCAACGATTAAACTTAAAGGCGTATTAGGCTCTTTAGGAAAAAAACACGGATTCGGATTAGTAAACGATCGCGCAATTACGGGTCGAGTTGCTCGCTTATTAAAGTCAGGTATTTTATGGATGTATAAATACCATAACGGTTAATAAAAAAACGCCTAAAAGGCGTTTTTTTATTCAGACACAAATCCATATTTCTCTAATTCTTCAAAAATACGCTTTAGCTTTGGATTCCCTTCTCCAACAATCTCATTGTTAATTAGAATAACTGGATAAAACAAATCTTCATCAATTACTTTTTGCGAGAACTCCTGTTTCTCTTTTTCATCCACAGGTGGGTTATAAATATCGATATAACGTATGTTAAATGATTCATTCGGGTATTTTCGACTAAGCGCCGCCTCAAGCCACTCCTGTGTGTCTTTTGAAGATGGTAAATTCACGCAGCTTGCACAAATAATTTCTGCTCCATATACACAAATCTCAACGTTGTTTTTTTCCATATTTGTTCCCCCTATTCCCATGCTATGGCTCTTTCAATAAAGAAAGCTTCCACTCTATCTTATCTTTATTGTACACAAAAACTATTTAAAGAACATCGTTTTTCAAGTTGAACGAACGTAATCAAAGATTCTTGAATAGATTTTTTATGTAAGAGCGTTTATAATGTAACTAGAGAAGGAAAGGAGTCGATAATCATGGCTGAAATGGAAATGCATGAACAAGTACAAGAAGTATTAGATAAGCTTCGTCCATTTTTACTTCGCGATGGTGGAGATTGTGAATTAGTCGACGTTGAAGATGGCATTGTAAAATTACGTCTTCTAGGCGCTTGTGGCAGCTGCCCAAGTTCAACAATCACGCTAAAAGCAGGTATTGAACGTGCTCTTTTAGAAGAAGTACCTGGTGTTGTAGAAGTTGAACAAGTTTTCTAATGATCCCTTATATAACAAACCCTCAAGCGATGCTTGAGGGTTTTTGCTTTAGTTTGTTACGACCTGAGCGTCTACATATACACCTTTTGTATCAATACCTACTACGTCAACTTCACAATGAGATAATTTTATAGCTAAATGCTTAGCAATGTCTTTTCCTTTTCCAATAGGTGCTAAGCATAATACACTTGGCCCCGCTCCGCTCAGCACTGTTCCGTAAGCTCCTAACCTTTTAGCTTCTACTCTCGCAATAGCTAGCTCTGGTACCAATTTTGTTCGATAAAGCTCATGGTATAAATCTTTTTCCATAAATGTTCCTACCGCTTCAAAATCACGATTCATCAGTGCAGACACAAGCATATTCCCAATTGCTCCGGCTTCTACTGCTGTTCGATAATCAATTACCTTCGGCAAAGCATTACGGGCATCAGCTGTTTTTAATTCGTATCTCGGAATAATCATTATTACTTCAGCTTGTAAGTTGGGAATATGATTGATATACGTTTCATCTTCATGATGATATCCAATCACGACGCCTCCATAAATAGAAGGACTTACGTTATCCGGGTGACCTTCCATTAGGCTGCTAATTCGCAGCTTGTCTTTTTGCGATAAATTAAGCTTAGCAAGCTGATTAGCAAGTTCAATACCTGCAACAATTGCAGAAGCACTGCTTCCAAGCCCCCTAGCTAACGGTATATCGCTTGAGACATACACTTTTGCTGCTGGAAGAGTTACTTCATATTGCTTTGCTACATCTTCGGCAACCTGATACATTAAGTTGTCCTTGCCTGTTGGTATTCCTTCAACATCAGCTGTCTTTGGTACAAATACCCACTGTTCAGCTGGCTCCACTGTTAAAATCAAGTAGCGCCCAAGAGCGATTCCAATGGAATCAAACCCGGGCCCTAAATTAGCAGAGCTCGCTGGCACTGTGATTTTAAAGCGGTCAAAAGTTAACATGAAGCGACAACACCTTCAATATATTCAAACACTTTTTCTTCTTCATTTGGCAATACAACTGGCTTAACATCATGTGCGTCAATTGCTACGTTCGGATCTTTTAATCCATTTCCAGTTAGCACTGCTACTACTGTTGAACCTTTGGCAATTTTCCCTGATTTTACGTCTTTTATTACACCAGCGATTGATGCACAAGACCCAGGCTCTGCAAAAACACCTTCTCTTCTAGCAATTAAGCGATATGCATCTAAAATTTGCTCATCCGTCACTTCATCAATTTTGCCTTTTGATTCATTAGCTGCATTTACCGCATAATCCCAGCTTGCTGGATTACCGATACGAATTGCTGTTGCAATTGTCTCTGGATTTTCAATTACTTCGTTTCGAACGATTGCTGCTGCTCCTTCAGCTTCAAAACCGTGCATAAGAGGCAGACCGCTCTGATTACGCTCATTATACTCTTTGAAACCTTTCCAATATGCTGTAATATTCCCGGCGTTCCCAACAGGAATTGCTAAAACGTCAGGTGCCTTTCCTAACTGTTCACAGATTTCAAAAGCTGCGGTTTTTTGCCCCTCAATTCGGTAAGGGTTCACAGAGTTTACAAGAGATACAGGTGCTGTTTCACTAAGTTTTCGAACCATTGAAAGTGCTTGATCAAAGTTTCCTTCAATTGCTACAATTTCTGCTCCGTACATAACAGCTTGAGCGAGCTTACCCATTGCAATTTTTCCGTTTGGAATAACAACGATACAGCGCATGCCTGCACGTGACGCATAAGCTGCTGCTGCTGCAGACGTATTACCAGTAGATGCACAAATGACTGTGTTACTTCCTTCTTCTTTTGCTTTTGCAACGGCCATGACCATACCTCGGTCTTTAAATGAACCTGTAGGGTTTAAACCTTCTACTTTTACATGCAAGTTAATGCCAAGTTCTTCCGATAAATATGGAAGATGAATAAGCGGCGTATTTCCTTCATGTAGTGTTAACATTGGTGTTTCTTCTGTTACTGGCAAGAACTCTTTATATTGGTGTAATAAACCTTTCCACATTATACGATGCCAACTCCCTCTACTCGATAACTGCTTTTTACGTTTTCAACGATTGGTAAGTCTCTTAATTGTTGTAAAATTTCTTCATAGTCTTTTTGAGATGTTTTATGTGTTACAACAACGATTTCTGCAAGTTCGCTTCCTGTAACCGGTAATTGAATAATTTTTTCAAAGCTTACGCCGCGTTCAGAAAATAATGTTGTTAATTTGGCAAATGCGCCTACCTGATCTTTTACGTGAATACGTAAGAAGTGTTTAGAAAACTTTTGGTCTTCTGTTTTCAACTGTTTTGGGAATTGAGGCGTTACGGCACTCTTTCCATTGACCCCTAATCTCAAGTTTTTCATCACGCCCACAAGATCCGATACAACTGCAGTTGCTGTCGGTAAACTACCCGCTCCAGGACCATAAAACATTGTTTCTCCAACCGCTTCTCCATACACATAAACCGCATTGTACTCATCGCTAACTGATGCTAATGGATGTGTATCCGCTAATAACGTTGGCTGAACACTTACTTCGACGTTGTCTCCGTCTCGATGCGCGTATCCAATTAATTTCACTGTATATCCTAATTGTTTACTATATTGTAAATCTTCTTCCGTTACTTCCGTAATACCTTGAACCTGCACATCATCAAGGTCAATTTTCATTGAGAAACCAAGCGTAGCTAGAATCGCCATTTTTCTTGCTGCATCCAAGCCTCCAACATCAGAAGTAGGGTCTGCTTCTGCATAACCTAGTTCTTGTGCTTCTTTTAGCACTTCTTCATATGCGCTTCCTTCTTTTGTCATCTTTGTTAAGATAAAGTTTGTTGTACCATTTACAATTCCCATCATTTTTGTAATACGATCTGAAGCTAAACCATCTGCAAGTCCACGAAGAATTGGAATTCCTCCAGCAACACTTGCTTCATAAAATAAATCGCAGCCATTTTCTGATGCAACCGTTAATAACTCAGAACCGTAAACTGCCATCAAATCTTTATTTGCTGTTACAACGTGCTTTTTATTACGAAGAGCCGTTAAAATATAGTCTCTTGTTTCCTCAACGCCACCCATAACCTCAATAACAACATCTACATCTGGGTTATGAATGACATCCTCTACGTTTGTTGATAATTTCTCACTACTAATCTCTACATCTCTAACTTTATCAATATTTTTAACTACCACTTTTTTAACCGTTACCGGACAGCCAACTTGGTGACTTAACTTATCCTGGTGATTTTCAATAATTTTAACTACTCCACTACCAACCGTTCCCAACCCTAATAATCCTACTGAAATACTTTTTGTCATATTATTCACCTCTATGTTCTCTTCACGTATACATTTGTTTTCTTATAGTGGACATTATAGACCCTATTTTTCTTTTTTACAAGACTTTACTTTAAATTTATCTCTTTATTCGTTGAATAAAAAGACAAATTTAAATTTTTTAAATATTTCATTTCCTTATCATAACACGTATTTTCTTGTTTTTTAACATACAAAAAGCATTTCTATAAAAGAAATGCTTTTATTTTTTAACCTTGAGGCACAAGCTCTCTATTAATGATGGTAGATGGGAAATGCCCTGCTAAAACAGCTTCTATGTTTTGTACCGCTAATTTAATCATACTTGTGCGTGTTTCTACCGTCGCACTTCCAATGTGAGGTAGTGCCACTACTTTTGGGTGCATGGCTAACGGGTGTGAACCATCAATTGGTTCATTCACAAAGACATCCAGTCCTGCTGCTGCAATCTCCTCTTCATTCAACGCTTTTAACAAAGCGGCTTCGTCCACTACATCACCCCGAGAAACGTTAATAAACATCGCAGATTTCTTCATCTTTTTGAATGCTTCCTCATTAAACATATTTTCAGTTTGTTTTGTTAAAGGTGTTAAGCACACAACAAAGTCAGACTTCTCTAATACATCATCCATTGATGCATATGTAACAGGTAACTTGCTTTCAGCTTGTTCATTTCGAGAACGATTGTGATAAAGGATATTCATATCAAAACCTGCTGCTCTCTTCGCTAGCACTTCACCAATCTTTCCCATCCCAACAATTCCAAGCGTTTTATGATGAATATCTCGACCAGCTAACAAATATGGGCTCCAGCTTGTCCACTTATTTTCTTTAATATGTGCTGAAGCCTCTAAAATATTTCTAGCCGTTGTCATAAGAAGCGTCATAGCTAAATCTGCTGTGGTATCTGAAAGCACATCAGGCGTATTACAAACATAGATTTGACGCTTTGTCGCTGCTTGGATATCAATATTATCAAACCCCACAGCTAGATTCGCAATTACTTTTAAATTAGTGGCTTCCTTTAATAATTCTTCATCTACTCTATCAGATAAAACCGTTAAAAGCCCATGAGCTTTTTTTGCTTTTTCAGTGAGTACATCATGAGGTACCGGGTCTTCTTCTGAATGCCATATCTCTACTTCAGCCACTACGCGTAGTGGCTCCACGAACTTCTCCGGTATATTCCTCGTAATAAAAATAAACGGCTTGTCCATTATCTATCACCTCATTGATTTTTAATTACATAATATGACGCCTTATTGTTTACCGCAATAGGCGTCACGTCGCATTATCTTTATATGTCTTTACTCTACTTATACCACTTAAACACCGCTTGATAACCACCCTACTTCTGGTATATGGTACCGTGAAGTAGAAATTCCAACGGATTGATAAAACTGCTTTAAAAATCGCTCATAATGGGATGAGTGATCTAAGACAGCTTCTAGCTGCTTATAATAGCCTTGCTTTTGTTCTTCGCTTTGAACACTATAATATCCTTCTACCACTTCAAAATAATGCACAGGGAACAACAGTCTCGCATATAGAAGACGCCACGAAAATGATGAGAGTGGGTTAATACGTTCGTATTCACTTAAAAAGTAATGCAACTGATGTGGATTTAGCTCATAGGATGATAAATATTGTTCACGAATATACTCTGCTAAGTCTCTGCTGGGATGATCAAAGACCCAATCCACTGGGAGTTTATAGATATACTGGCTTCCCCAAGTCGTCTGTCCAAATCGGTGATGACAAATTGTAGCTGAGTCTACTGCTCTTGGCAAATCATCAATCTCTGTATCCACTAAATACTGAATGGCATTCTCTGCTAGCCCTAGATAGTATGGAAAGCTTTCGAGAAATTTCTTTTCAACTTCTTGATTAGGCAAAGCTCTCAATCGTCCATACCAAAACTCTTCCATTTGATCTAACCGCTTTTCCCACAATGATTTCCATTGACCTAACCGTTTTGAATGTTCAACTTCATAAGGAAACATTCGACCGCGCTGATGAAATTCTGCTAGCTCTGAACCAATGACAAACTGTTCATTTCGCGGTGCGGCTATCGATCGGCAAATCATAAACTTTAAATCATCTGATTCTGTAATCATATTTCCTTCTAGATTTGGCATAAATGTAGAGATATAACGGTCACCTTGGCTCATGAGAAACTGACTCATTTGATACAACTCGTTCAGCTCATCTTCTTCCACTTGATTTAAATGAATAATCGTATACAAGATGTCTCGATATTGGAAGGCTTGATAAGCGCCCAAAGTCAACAATTCATCAGGGTGTAAACCATAGCCTTCATAAATTGCTTGCTTCACGTACATCCCCTCATTTCATTGATCAAAGTTTTCCCATAAAGAAATTCAATACTTGTCATAATATTTATGCGCAATCGAATAGATTAGAATTACACAATTTATTATGATTTCCTCCGAGTGAGTCATACTAGAAGATGTAATGATATGCTCACCAAATCGTGAAGTACATGATTTACTTCTAAACATATGCTTCTGTATTCCTTTAAGCATTAAAAAATAAAAAGAAATTAGGTGATGATACTTGGAGAAAAAACACGAGCAAAGTGAAATGGAAAAAACAGCAAGAGCGTGGCTAACAAAACGTGGTGTCACAGTAAGAGATATTGCTGATCTTGTTTTTTATCTACAAAAGAAATACCACCCCAATTTAAACATTCAAGAATGTGAGTACAATGTCGAGCGCGTCATCTCAAAACGCGAAGTACAGAATGCAATTCTTACAGGTATTCAACTGGATATTTTAACGGAAAAGAAACAAGTTGAAGAGCCGCTCTTATCAATTTTAGAAAAGGACGAAGGCTTGTATGGCATAGATGAAATCTTAGCCTTATCCATCGTAAACGTGTATGGCTCAATCGGCTTTACAAACTATGGATATATTGATAAGCAAAAGCCAGGGATACTGGAAGAATTAAACGATAAATCGTCTGGAAAATGTCACACATTCCTTGATGATATTGTTGGTGCTATTGCTGCAGCTGCCTCGAGTCGTCTGGCACATCGAGCTGAAAATGTTGAATAAAAAAAGAGAGTGGTTCAATTTGAATCACTCTCTTTTCATTCATTATATTTTATCCATCCATTCTTTTAGGGAATCAACAGCATAAGTTGGCTGCTTATCATACCCCTTAAGTAGCTCTTTTGTTGTTACCCCAGTATGAACTAATAAAGTATCTAATCCTGCTTTCATTCCAGCTAAAATATCTGTATCATAATAATCGCCTACCATAAGAGTGTCTTCTTTCGGTGTTCCAATTACTTCTAACGCTTGCTCCATAATAATACTTTCTGGCTTTCCAATGAAGACTGGTTGTGTTTGAGTAGAAACCGAAACAACCGACGTTATAGAACCGTTTCCTGGAAGTAAGCCTCTTTCTGTTGGAAGTGCAATATCGCCATTTGTCGACACAAAAAATGCACCGTTACGGACGTTTAAACAAGCTTTTGCTAGCTTCTCATATGTAATTTCTTGATCTAGGCCAACGACTACAAAGTCCGTATCTTCATCTTGAATTGTGAACCCTTTTTCAGTAAGCGCATGGCGAATCCCCTCTGCACCAATTACATATACTGTACCGTTGGGTTTACGGTCATGCAAATAATTAGCCGTTGCTTGGCTTGTTGTAAACACTTGATCTTCTGTTGTGGGAATTCCGAAGCTTTCAAGCTTTTCTGCTACTTGAGCAGGTCTTTTTGTTGAATTATTCGTAACAAATAAATACGGAATACCTTTTTCTTTTAATGCAATGACGAAATCACGCGCTTCTGCAATTAATTCTGTTCCTTTATACATCGTTCCGTCTAAATCAATTAAATAGCCTTTATATTGCTTCATAGCTGCCTCCTACTAATTCATTCGATAATAAAAACGCCTTCTTTATTATAAGAAAGCAGATAGAGTTACAATGCGATAATAGCTTATTTTTCCTAAAATCACAAATCAGCTCACAGTTCTTTCACGCTAATTACGGAAAGCTGAAACAGGTCCTAATTCATTTTCTAGATATGTACGAATTCGAGTTGGGAATTGACTTAAAACCTCTTTGTTCTCTTGAACAACATGTATCACTTCATCATGTTTAACATCTAAATAATCTTGTACAAGGACTTTTCGCAAATTAATTACTGCTTTTAAGCCCTGTTCTTCCGAAGTTTCTACTACCTTCTCATCCATAAGAATATCAATGATATCATCATAGCTTCCAGGATCTCTCATAATGAATCCATCAATCATTGCATTACCGACATCTAAAACGTTTTCAATTAAGAGGTGAACAACTCTTTCTAACGCTTTTTTCTCGATAGTACTTTCCCACTTAGATTGTTCAGAAAAAACAACTAGGTGCTGCTCATAAAAACGTAGTATATGTTCAATCTTTTGACGATCTACAAAATACATGATGTTTCCTCCTAACGCTTCGCTTATAAAATTTTCTAGCAGGCTTCTCCCCACTTTTCTTTTTTCATTTGATATGATAAAAGTATGGAAAGAAGGAAGGAGCAAGAGAATGAGCGAACGCTTTTATTTATATGATGATGTAGTGAATACAAAAACTCGATTTGTTAGCTTTATGGGTGAAAATCAACGGTTTGACCTTGCTATCATTCAGTCTGATTGCTATTATGGCAAGCATCTTATCTTAGATATTCAAGGGGGACGCTTTGCTATTATTGGCTCAGATGATTTAGAGGAACCAAATTATTTAGAGCACATATTTAAGCTTTCAGAAGAAGATGGTCAAGAACTTAGAGAGTTCTTATACGAGGTCATTTAATGAGAAAGGCAGCGGAAAGAAAGTACATCTTCTGCTGACCTTTTTTATTTATTTACTTTTTTCAGTACAAAATACGCACAGCCAAAATTACAATATTCGTGTAAATAATCTTGAATTGTACTTATTTTTGTATCATATGTAGCTTTTTGATTACGGTCATCAAAAAAACCTTTTAAACGCAGCTGATTATAGCCCCAATCGCCTAATATATAGTCGTAGCGACTAAGCACATCAATATATCGACTTCGAAAAGCTTCCTCATCAAACCCTTCTCGTTCTTCTTTGATTACTTCATAGCAAACATTATTAACACAAATCATTGTTTCACCTCTTCTCTTCAAAATTACCATACCACATTTTGAAATTTTTTTCTAAACAATCGTTTGATTAAAAAACATGAAAACCAGCAATTTACAGGCAATTTTTTAACCAATCGCCGCAACCTATAGATAGGGAGGTCGTTTACAGTGAAAAAATATTTAATTTATTGCGGCATGTTAACAATGGTTGCATTATCAGGTTGTCAGGCAGGGGGCGAAACAGATAATGAAGCACTATCACCTAATAATCCAAATGCTATTAATGTAGCTGATCATGATCATAACGATTTATATAACAAAGAAAAGGATAACGATACCGATTATGGGTACGTACGTTATCAAAAATCACCTGTTGCTAACGATACTGAAAAGGCACAAAATATTGCTACACTTGACCGTGAGGAAGCAGCTGATTCAATTAGTAAACTTAGCTCAACCATTCCAAATGTGAATGACGTAGCTACGCTTGTGACAGATGAAGACGTGCTAATCGCGTATAAAACAGACACAAAAGATCGAAATGCTACCGCTGATCAAGTAAAACGGACAGCAATGTCTATTATGCCCCGTTATTATCACGTATACGTATCAGATAACCCACAGCACATTCAAGATATCGAACGCTTCAGTGAAGCAAATACGAAAGACGAGTCTGTGGAAGAGTCCATTCATTTAACCATTAAAGAAATGCTTAAATCTCCTCAAGGTCGTAAGATGAACGATGGTGAGAATGCAAACGGCGAGGAAAAAAACGAATTGAATGAACATGTAACAGATGAAAAGATGAAATAAAAAAGGCGATGGAAACATCGCCTTTTCATTACCCGTTATTTTGCTTTTGCTTTGAAGCAGCATTTACTTGTTCATCCGCATGATAAGAAGAACGCACAAGTGGACCAGCTTCAACGTGGCTAAATCCTTTAGTTAAAGCAATTTCTCTAAGCTCTTCGAATTCACTTGGGTGATAGTACTTCTGAACTTTAATATGTTTCTTTGTAGGCTGTAAATATTGACCGATTGTCATGATATCTACATTATTTGCTCGCAGGTCATCCATTGTTTCAATGATTTGCTCTTTTGTTTCTCCAAGCCCAATCATAATGCTCGATTTTGTAGGAATATCTGGCTGCATTTCTTTTGCACGACGTAAAAATTCTAATGAACGCTCGTATGTAGCTCTTGCACGCACACGAGGCGTTAATTCGCGTACTGTTTCAATGTTATGGTTTAAAATATCAGGGCGAGCATCCATTACCATGCGGAGGTTCTCTTCTACTCCACCCATATCTGAAGGTAATACTTCGATTGTCGTAAATGGATTTTTACGACGAATAGCGCGAATTGTCTCTGCTAGTACACCTGCTCCACCGTCTTTTAGATCGTCACGCGCAACTACCGTAATAACAGCGTGCTTTAAGTTCATTAGCTGAACTGAATCTGCTACGCGTTCTGGCTCTTCCAAATCTAACTCTGTTGGTAAGCCTGTTTTCACAGCACAGAAGCGACACGCACGTGTACAAACTTGACCTAAAATCATAAAGGTAGCCGTACGACGAACTGCCCAACACTCATGAATATTAGGGCATTTTGCTTCTTCACATACCGTATTCAGATTTTTTTCACGCATCATTTTCTTTAAGTCCGTGTAGTTCTCGTTTGTGTTTAGCTTAATTTTTAGCCACTCGGGTTTGCGGACATACTCTTCCTTTGTTGCCATTAGTATCAACTCCATCAATCTAGAAAATGTCTGTAACCTATATGCTGATTGTTAAATTGTCAAATAAAAAATACACTACATGTCACTTTATCATACAAAAGAGCGATTCGACAAGCGCTCTACACTTATTTATCTCTACTCTTTATCCTTTAATAACCGCAAATGATAGCGCTTTATTTATTGTTCATATAACCTTAACATCATTTTATTTCCATTAATTATTATTTATTAAATTTTTCATCGTTTCACAAACTAATACTATAACTTAATTAGGAAGGAGGAAGCTCATTGAAAAAATATGTGCTTTTTCTGTTATTTTTTTCACTATGCTTTTCATGTACGATTTCATCTCAGGCTGCGCCACTTTCTACCGAAGATGAAGCAGCTTTAAATACGAAGCGCATGGAATTATATCAGCAGATGGAGGCTGTGTCATCAATACCTTGGTATTACTTTGCTGGAATTGATCAATATGAACGAAACGTCCGTCGCTCTCATAAGGATATTCCAAGAGAAAAAGGTGCAATTGCTATTTATTACTCTCCAGAAAAATGGGCAGGTTCTTTAAATCCAAAGCTTAATGACCAAAACCCCTTAACCATTTCGTTATTAGGTGGTTTAGGAAAAGACGGAAACGGCGATGGGAAAGCTGATCAGTTAAATGATGAAGACATGCTTTTTACAATGGCTAATTATATTCAAACTTTTGGAACAAGCGAGGATTATATTAAAATTGCGCTATGGAGTTATTATCATCGAGCTAAAGCGGTTGATATTATCCTTGGGAACGCCAAGCTCTTTAAGACCTATGGTCGTATTGACTTAAAAGGAACCTCGTTTCCAGTGCCGATTCGATCAAACTATAGCTATCGCAGCACTTGGGGTGACGCTCGTGGATGGGGCGGAAGAAGAATTCATGAAGGAACTGATATTTTCGCTGACTATGGCGTTCCAGTCAAGTCTCCTTGCTATGGTATAATCGAACTAAAAGGTTGGAATAAATATGGTGGCTGGCGTATTGGAATTCGAGACCTGAATAATAATTATCACTACCTAGCACATTTAAGTGGATTTGCTAAAGATTTAAAAACGGGACAGATTGTAGAACCAGGTATGGTCATCGGTGGTGTTGGTAGTTCAGGATACGGGCCTCCAGGCACATCTGGGAAATTTCCACCTCATTTACATTACGGTATGTACAAAGATAACGGTCGAAACGAATGGTCTTTTGACCCTTATCCGCAGCTTCGGTCATGGGAAAGAATTGATCGTCAAAAGAAAAAGTAATGTACGATTTAAACAAACGTTTATTTAATATAAAAAGAGTGCTTAGAACAATGTTCTAAGCACTCTTTTTTACGCTTTACTTTCCTTTGATTTCTTCACTGCATGAATAATACTTGCTGCTAAACCGCCCCAGATGATAATCATTCCTGCAATCATCATAATTACTGAATTACTTTCCATACGTTGTATCCTCCTTCACAGAAGATAATGATTCTTTCTTCCAACTTTTAAATGATAATAGAATCCCAACAACAATCACCAAACCTGCAACTCCCCAACCAAATGGAACAATGAAACTCGTCGCATAACCTTCGTAATTTTCTGAAATATTAGTTCTCACATTATCAAACATCATGTATCCAAGAACAACTGGTGTGATTACGCTTAAGCAAATTTTCCACCAAGCACCAAGCATAATGTCAGATACGCTGTTTGCATGTTTTTGTAGATTGTTTAGTTCACGGAATACCCAAGCCACTAAGATAATTTCAACTAAACCGGCTAAAGCAACACCAAAGTTATTGATAAAATAATCCATTACATCTAAGAAGTATAACCCTCCTTGAGTAGCAAATAATAATGAAATGATAGAAGCTAAGCCCCCACCCATTAAGACAGATTTCGTACGAGATACGTTAAATTTATCTTGTACCCCCGCTACAAATGTTTCAATAATGGAAATAAGTGATGTTAAACCAGCCAATGTTAACGATCCAAAGAAAAGTAATCCGAACAGCTGATTAAACGCCGGAAACTCGTTAATAATTTGAGGGAATACAACAAATGCTAACCCTACTCCACCTGCTACTACTTCATCAATGCTCACACCTTGCTGCATTGCCATAAACCCTAAAGCACTAAATACACCAATACCGGCTAGTAATTCAAATGCTGAGTTACCAAAGCCAGTGATAAAAGCATTATTTGTTAAATCTGATTTCTTTGGTAAATAGCTAGAATAAGTAATCATAATGGCAAAACCAACAGATAAACTGAAGAAGATTTGACCATAAGCTGCCACCCAAACTTTTCCATCTGCAATAGCGCTCCAGTCTGGCTTAAAGAATGCATTCAACCCTTCCATTGCACCATCTAATGTAATAGCGCGAAGCACAATGATAAAGAATAAGACAATTAATGTTGGTAAGAAAATTTTGTTTGCTGCTTCAATTCCTTTTTTAATACCTTTTAGTAAGACACCTAAAGCTATTACCCAAACTAAAATAAGCGGTATTAGGACACCTGGTACAATGCTTCCCGTTTGACCAGGAACCTCAGCTAATTTCAAATAGTCACCGAATAAAAACCCTTCAGTATCTTGACCCCAGCTTAGCTTTAGCGAAAAGATAAAGTAAGACATGGCCCATGCAATAATCGCTGCATAGTAAACTGCAATAATAAATGAAATACCAACTTGCCACCAGCCTAGCCATTCTGCTTTTTTATTTAGTCTCGCTAGCGATAATGGCGATGATCCTCTATACTTATGTCCAATTGCAAACTCCATGATTAAGATTGGAATACCTGCTGTTAATAACGCAAATAAGTATGGTAAGAAAAATGCACCTCCACCGTTTTCATAGGCAGTCGCCGGAAACCTCCAAATATTTCCTAATCCAATTGCAGAACCTGCTGCTGCCATGATAAAACCTGCTCTCGTACCCCATTGAGGACGATTTTCCATCATAGTTTCCCCCTTACACTCTCTCTTTTCTTTTATCTCTGTCATAACCCAAAAAGTTATTTAAACTTTCTGATAATTTAGCATAGTCTGTCTTTAGAACTATCTTACGAAGAATTATAGCTATTATGCTATAGTATGTCAAAATATTTTCATAGAAAATTTTGATAATTAAACAATTAAAAATAGAGCAGACGTTGTGAAGCGCATCTGCTCTATCTTTATTCTTCTATTTTTCTAATGATGTCTTTGTTATGTTCCCCTTTTTACGAGTTACTAAGACAAATACCACTAATAAAACCATTATTGTTCCAAATCCTGCAGCTGTACTTTCTGTTAAACCAAGTACAATATAACCAATGATGCTAATTACAGCTGAAATAATTGCATAAGGAAGCTGTGTCATTACGTGATCAATATGATGACTTCCTGCTCCAGTTGATGACAAGATTGTTGTATCAGAAATTGGTGAACAGTGATCTCCGCAAACTGAACCAGCTAATACAGCCGCAAGAGCTGGTAATAATAATTCTGGTTCAATGTTTCCTACAATGTCACCTGCAATTGGAAGCATAATACCAAACGTTCCCCACGATGTCCCTGTTGAAAACGCCATGATGCCAGCAATAATAAATAGTACCACTGGTAAGAAGGCAATATTTAAATTAGAACTCTCCACAATTCCTGCTAAGAATTCTCCTGATTTCAACTGACCAATCAAATCTCCAATCATCCAAGCAAGCAGCAAAATATAAATAGCGGGTAGCATCGATTTGATTCCTGCTACTATGCCCTTACCAAGCACCGAATTAGACAGTTCATTCGATTGTCTCGTACGTGCGATAAATAATACTAGCGTTACAACAAGGCCTGATAAACCACCAATCATTAATGAATTAGGTACATTCGTATTCTCAAACATTGTAAAGATTGTAGCTTGACCTTCAGTTGCTTGATAGCCTGTCCATAACATCGCACCAATTGTCCCAATCATCAATACAATAATTGGTAAGATCAAATCGAATACACGACCATTTTCACTAACTGGTAAATCTTCTTTTAACTCTCCTGGTACTGCACCTTTTTCTGGGTCCGTTACTTCTCCAGTACGAATCGCACGCTCTTCGTGTTTTTTCATTGGTCCAATGTTAATATCAAAAACACTCACCACGAATACCATAATTAATGCGGTAAATACATAAAAATTCATCGGTATCATCTGTACAAATGCTGAAAATGCTGACACATTACTCATCCCGTGTGCAGCTAGAATTGAACCTACAACCGTAATAATATAGGCACCCCAACTTGAGAACGGTGCAATCACACATACCGGAGCTGAAGTTGAATCAATTAAATAAGCAAGCTTCGCTCTTGATACCCGCTGTCGATCTGTTACCGGGCGACTTACTTGTCCAACAGCTAGTGCATTAAAATAATCATCAATAAAGATAATAATTCCTAACACAGCTGTTAATAGATGAGCTCCACGACGCGTTTTAATACGTTGTAAAGCCCATTCTCCAAAAGCACGGCTTCCTCCAATGATTGAGATAAAAGCCGTAATAACACCTAAAATTAAAAGGAAAAGCAAAATGAATAGATTTGAAGTATTAAGTGCGCCGTCCGCGTAGAAAATTGTAGCAAAGCTTCCCCAAATCTTTTGAATCGTTTCTCCAACTGAAAACTCCGTTAACACTAATCCACCTGCTAAAATCCCTACTCCTAGGGAAAGCAGTACTTTACGTGTTAAAACAACCATTAATATGGCAATCAATGGTGGTAATAACGAAAAAATAGTTCCTTCCATGATATCCTCCTAATATAAGCCTGTTTAAATCTAGGAGGACTACTTATAAAGAAAAAAACGCAAAAAAGAGCAATGATAGAAAATAACTATCATTACTCTTTGTAATGTTATGTTATCCTCCATCACGATCAGTAGCCCTCCATCATGAAAACAAGCGTATTTTCATAATGACAGTGTTACCCTTTTTCAAGGTAACCCCAGAAAAGAAAAGCTGACTCTTTTTCTTTCCTTCGGCAAAAAATCCTTTTTACTATGATCACAGTTGTCATCCTCACATAGTATACTCATACTTTTTGCATCCTCTACCTCATCGATCTGATAAGGTGATGGTATATAATTATATCTAGTACATTATATCGGTAAAGTATAAAGTTATCAACCGGCTATTTCTTCTTTAGTTCAATAGATGGAGAGGCTGAGTTAGTGCCGCCGTTAAAATAATCCGGTACGTTCCCTGGAATCATCGCCATCCCTACAGGCACTGTCGCTTGAACGGTTGTCTGTTTTGTAGCAAAGGGAATAATCACCTGAACGTTAACCTGAACTTCAATTGAAATTTCTAAAAAAGCACCGTTAATTCCGTATTCCTCTATTTTCCGTACAACGTCTGATTGCACATCACCAATTGCATGAAATTTAACCGGGATTAAAGGTCCTAGATTTCCTAGTAAGGCATTGTTTGTAGCTTGCCCTAATGGAACTTGATAGACAATTCCTCGCTGCCTGAGCTTTTCATCTGGTTCAATATTAATATCCGTTGGAATCTCTAATTCTTCTAAATTTCCTTTTTCAGCTTCTCGTAAATTAGCCTGGACTAAAGATGTCGTTTGAGCTCTAATACGATTTACGACTGCCGTATCAATCTTGGCTACCTGCCCATCCGGCGTACTTTCTGTCTTAATAATATCGTTCACATCAAGTTGGTCTACCACTTGTTTATTAACGGCCTTATTAATAACAAGCGTTGCAATCTCTTTAGTCTTGGCTTCTGCATATTTCATTAAGGTTGGTTCAATTCCTCTATTAATTAACCATATTCCTGCTCCAGTAGAAAGCAGAAAAAAAACAATTGTTAGTAGTACAACATAGCGAAATGGTATAGGTCCCTTTTTCAATACTCTTCGGCGAACCCTAATCAAAAAAATCCCTCCTTACAAGCTATATGTATGCATAAAAAAGGAGGGCTAACGCTATTTTCTAAAAGTTTTCTATGTTTGTTTTAAATCGTTGCTGATAACTCAAACTTCGCAGACTGAAATCGACAAATAAGCCTTGATATAGTTAGGCAGACCGCCAATCCATTGC
>NZ_JBXDLD010000064.1:0-2983 GCF_056820425.1 Priestia sp. KCTC 13724
GCGTTTGGGGTCATCAAGTCGTCCAACTGATGTTGAAAAACGGTGACCAAGCATATCCATACGAGTTTCAGCTATTCCATAAAGAAACAACGGAAAGTAAAATTAAACTCTCCATAGAGATGATTAAACGTGTTCCAGCGCTTCAGCCATCTGTTTACTTACTTTGTGATTTCGCCCGTTCTATTAGAGAAGAAGAGACTGATTTAGTGACAATCGGTCATGAATCTTATCGAGTCTACCGGTACGAAGGTGCCTTAAACGATCTTGATATGGGTGTCGTATTAATGTGCTGGAAGGAAGAACATCCCATGGAACCTAAGCAGATGCGTTGTTTTTTAAGCACCGATACAGAACTGACAACAGAACAAATTTTATCGTATTACAGTCAACGCTGGAGCATCGAGACCTACTTTAAACAGGTCAAAGGCATGGTTGACTTTAACGGTTATCAAGTCCGGAGTGAACGAGCGATTAAGCGTTTTTGGACCCTTGTCCAGTTCACCTATGTTTTTGCGATGTACCTTAGAAAGGCTGTCTTTAAGTTTGTGTATCGTGAAACCACAAATGGAACGTCACTTGAGCAAATTAAAAATGAGCTCCAAGTGGCATAGGGTACCTATCATTTCTAATCGAATGGAAATATTTGCATCTAAAAATGCTCATTATCAGTAAATACTTTGATAGATATGATTGTTTTAAAGCTATGCCACAATTTAAAGAATTTCCATATTCCGTATTAGTAGATCTTTCAGGTGTTTTTATTGTTAATATATTTGATTATAAAAAACAATATACAGGTCATCTAGCTTTTCGGAAAATGCATTATGTTTCTTCTGGTTTTCCAAATAGGGATGCTCTTTTTGACGAGTATACAATGGAGAACCACCTTAGAAAACATGGATATAGTGTTGGTTTTGTAAGTGATGTGGCTATTGAAGCTAGTCAAGACATTTCAATAAAAAACTTCTTAGAACAAAGAATGAGATATGCATATGAAAATATTGTATTTCCAATGCGTTTTACTTTTTACTTGTCGCTACTGCCAATTATGTTAGTTCTCTATATGATTGATACTAAAATTCCACTTATTTTATTTGTAACAACGTCTATTGCCATAACTTTTTGCGGATTATTGGGGCAAATTAACTATGGAAGGTATATAGCTCCTCCATATACATTTTTATTTAGTGCTATTTGGTTTTGGTTTTACCCGATTACATCTTGGATTGCGCTTTATAAGTATCTTACTGGAGGTGTTTATTTTGGGGGGGAAAAAGTTAAAAAGGCAGGATAAAAACCTCTGAAGTAACCAAAAATCCTTCGAATGGTTACTTACTTTTGTGATTTGGCAGACAAAAGTAGTTAGAGTAGATATTATGCTTTTCTAAAATCTGAATCAATACCTCAAAACGCCAAGGAAGAGAAATTGAATCATTCTTTGGTCATATTGAGAACGAGATGGAGATATCTACTTATAAATGATTTGAGGATTTAAAAATAATGAATGATGAGTATATGTTGGATTGCAATTGTCATTGTTATCAATGGGCATATAAGAGATGACTTCACCCCGGTACCAAAGTCATCTCTTATGTGCCTAGCCTCTTTTTTAAAACTGTCTATTATATGAATGTTAGTTCATTTTCTAGAAAAGGTATGCGAGCCTCGGCTTCAAAAGCTTTTCCTCTGCAGAAAATGACTAGGTAGTAGGAAGTCCAATACTACCTTTTCTGTGGATTTGAAATAAAGTCTCATAATTTTAAAAAAAGATTGATAATAAAATCAATCCTGAATTATTCACAGAATTTCTAAAATAGGCTACTATCACCTATCCAATAAGCTTTATCTTAAATCGTTAATGCATTAAAAAAATGAAAAAAGAATCCATTTCTGATAAAGTTAAATCACCACAAAATAACCATCAGAAAGGATTCTTATAATGGCTACTTTACCGCAATTAACTCTTGATTTCAATCGTCAAATTAAAGTAACAAAATGATGGAGGTTCTCTTTCCTCTGATACAGGTGAATTCATCTTTAGAGAGTTTGATGAAAAAATTGGTTTCTTTGAGACATTGGTCAAACACTTAATTTTGAATGACACAAGGGCTTACTACGTTCATTCAAATGAAAATTTGCTTCGTCAAAGATTTATCAAATGATTTCTGGGTATTCCGAAGATGATGCAGCCGATCAGCTAACGAAAGATCCTGTATTTACTCAAATCATTGGAACACAGGCCTTAGCTTCCCAGCCTAGTTTATCTCGCTTTTTTAGACGGTTTGATCAAACATCTATCGAACAATTAGAATTGCCAATCAAGAGTTGCTCGATAAAGTTCATAAGTTCAGAGATTCAAATGCACTCATTTTTGATTTAGATTCTACTCATTCAGATACCTATGTTCATCAAGAGTCGGCGGCTTTAAATGCCCATTATGGTACCATTGGTTTCCACCTATTAGTGGCTTTTGATGGTGCAACAGGCGATTTTTTGAAGGCAAAGCTCCGCCCTGGAAATGTGTATACTTCAAACGGTGTTATTGAATTCATACAATCACTTATCGTGTTCCTCATAATTAAACTTTCCTTGATAAGCATGGATCTCATCAATTATATAAGTTTTACTTAATAATCCGGCATATGAACACCGGCTATTCTTTTTAAAATTTGCTCAGATGCCCCCTCCAAAAAAGCTAGAAAAGAAGAAACAGACTCTTGAATAGCTGCTTTGTTAGGATGGAATCGATTTTGGATGACGGTTTCTTTCAGCCATTTCCAAATCCGTTCAACGGGGTTCAAATTGGGCGAGTACTTCGGCAGAAAGAAACGAATGAGTCGATCCTCATGCTGTTCAAAAAAGGGCTGTAACTCTTTTGCATCATGAATACGAGCACGATCCAACACCATAATAGTGACTTTATTTGGGTAATAGTCGAGCACATACTTCATAAAGGAATGAAAAGCTGGGGCTTTACAATTGT